>CAYGRM010000536.1:0-3713 GCA_964352225.1 uncultured Saprospiraceae bacterium
TGATTTCATTTGGTTATTAAGTTATTGGTTAATGAGTTATTAATCGCACAATTTTTAGAAGTCCCATTTTGGAAATAACCAATAACCATTAACTCAATAACTATTAATAAATGACCAAATGAATTCATTTAGAACCTCATTCTTTTATCCCTAAATAAAAAACGCTCTTGGAAGATTCCAAGAGCGTTTTTTATTGCAATAATTTTAAATAAAGCACTATTTCTGCACCACTACCCTACCCAAAATCCTCCCCCTCGAACTCAACCAATACATCCCATTTCCAAAAGTAGCCACATCCAATTGCATTTTTTCACTCAATTGAAAACTTCGAATTCTTTGCCCTAAAGCATTAAAAATATCCACTTCCAAATCTTCGCCTTCGTTAATTTCCAGAGTCAAAAAGTCTTGCGTCGGATTAGGATAAATTTTAATCCCCAACTCTTCCGCCAAATCAATCGTCGAACTGCCCAATCCATTATTCATATTAAATGTCGGTGCAGTTGCTACGAACTCTCCCGTTCCATTTGGAACTCGAGCATAACTTACATCCGTCGCTTGTGCTCCAAAAACTACTTTGTCCACCACTTGCAAATTGGCATTGACCAATAGTAATTCTTCACCATTTGCCGATAATCTAAAGTCAGCATGCAAACCTTGCTGCAATGGATCACTATCACACCAAATAATTATATAGCCATCTCCATCAATCGTCACATTTGGAAATTGGAATTTTGTTAAATCATTGGCATCGTCCGTCAAGTAATATCCATTCAAATTAATCCCCGTAGATGTATTGTTATAAAGTTCCACCCAATCTTCATATTCACCATCCTGATCGGTCACCGTGGTTGAGTTAGAAGACATAAATTCATTAATTACCACATCTCCATAAGTCGACAAATTGTAATAATCTTCCTCTGCTCGCTCCGGTGAAAATGCCCCAACATCTGAGGTTGAATTCTCAGCGTAAATATAATATTGTGCTCCTTCCAACCCGACAAAAATATCTCCTCCATAAATTCCATCACCTGCTGTACCATCATTATGATTGCCATCGTCAAACATTTCTGCCTTTTGAAAAACCTCGGTCAAGTTACTTCGGTAGCCAACATAAACAAAATCTGCATTGGTAATTTCAGCCGTAATTGTATTGTTAGTATTGGGTGTAACATCCAATGGAAAATGTCCAATATTACTGATACTTGGAGGTATTTTTACAAATTCAGGATGCGCTAATAAATACGTCAACCTTTGATTCATCAATTCTGATACTCCTGGAATATCAGTCATTGCACCATTATAATCTATTGTCGTTGTACTATTTAAGTTGGCATTGAACTGTGCCTCAGAATAAATTTTATTTGGATCACTCGTTACCTCTGCTGAAATTAAATTAACCAATTCTTGCGCACGAGTTGCGTACCAACCACTATTGATGGCCTCTTGCAACATCGTTCGATAATGAGCCACATATTGACGCTTGTATCGGGCATTTTGCAAAATCAACTTCAATAATGGACGTGTATCATCATTCGTCCTCAAAAGTGGATCAAGATTTTGCAACTCACTTAAAGTCAAATCTACTTGCCCATCATCCAATCCAGCATCTCCTCCAAACGTCTCATTAAAGTCCGTCGGTAAAGTATTAAATCGATTATTATCATCTCGAAATAAAAAATAATTCTCAGGAGTTGCCCCAATGTAACTGTCCAAATTCACTACTAAATTTTGCATCGCCAACATCCAAATTGCTCGATCAATATTTATCGATGATTCAATATCCGTAGCATTAGTTTCAATGGAATTAGTCAAATTCACCAACTCGTTCCAACCTCCAATCGGATCTGAATTTTTATCATAATAATCTTTATAACATTCCACAGAAGCACCTAAGTATTCCAAAGATGAACCGATCCCCTCTGTACAACCTGTTCCTGGAGGATTAATCGTTCCGTCAGGACTACATTCAAAAAAAGTATTTTCTCGGTTCGAATTAAAACTCAATGCCATAAAGTCCTTATCTACATTTTCCACATTTACGTATAATCCATGGTAGCTTCCATTGACAAAAACTTTGGCATAATTCGCTCGTGGGGAAGGCATATATTGGTTGGCTATATCGTGAGATAACACTTCTCGAACGAAGGATGGATCTTTCGCACCATTGTTCAAAATCAAAGTCTCCGTTCCCTGATAATCATGGTTTTTGATAAAATCTAATTTAATATTCAATGGATTTTTTCCTTGATTCGCATCATAAGTTGCTCCGCCTCGATATCGAATACCGACGCTATCAAAACTTTCTCCATTAATTTCGACGGTGGCTAATAATCTTTCATTCATATCAGCTGCGTAGAAATCATCCAATTGTTGATCCCAGTTCGAATTCTCGAAAGTGATTTCAATTAAAGTAAGTCCATCAGGATTGAACAGCGATTGGGAAAATGAGTGTTGAGAATAAATTAACGTTAGCGTTGTAAAAACTAAAATGCACCAGATTTTTTTCATGTTGAAAATGGTTGTTTTGTTAAATTTTATTTTGAAGCTTTCAAAGTAAGAGCATGTTTGAATATTCAAAGTTGAATAAAACGTAAAAATAACCTTTACTTTCTTATTTTTTCAAAAATGCTTAGTCAGTAATTTTGCATAATTGGAAAGAAAATCATTATTAACTTATACGACGATGAATGCCCAGGTAGTTGCTTTTTTATTAAAAATAGATAATCCAAAATCAAACTTTCATTTTTTTCTGAAAGTTGTGAACTTGTACTATATTGTAGTGTTTTTTAAATAAAAACTCATGAAATCAAAAATCATCATTCCCGGAGGCGCAGGTTTTATTGGAAAATATGTTGCCAATTTTTTCCGAAAAAAAAATTATGAAGTCATCATTCTAACCCGAGGAAAAGCCAGAATTGAACATGAAATTACTTACCTCAATTGGGATGGGCAGCATTTTGGAAATTGGACACAAGAATTAGAAGGAGCAGAAATGATCCTCAATCTAGCCGGCAAATCTGTCGATTGCCGATACAATGAAAAGAACAAAAAAGAAATCCTCAATTCTAGAATCGATAGTACTAAAATCATTGGAGAAGCTATCGACCAATGTATTCTACCGCCCAAACTTTGGGTCAATATGAGTACTGCCACAATTTATGAACACACCCTCGAAGGCAATGCAAATGATGAAAAAAATGGAGTTATTGGTGATGATTTCTCCATGAATGTTGCCAAAGCTTGGGAAAAGACCTTTAATGAATTCACCCTTTTTGCTACCCGCAAAGTTATCATGCGAACTTCCATCGTTTTGGGAAAATCAGGAGGAGCATTGACTCATCTTGCCCCACTAGTCAAATTCGGATTAGGTGGAAAAAACGGATCTGGAAAACAATTCGTAAGTTGGATTCATATCGAAGATTTAGCTCGAATAATTGAATGGTTTATAGAAAATAAAAATGCATCAGGCGCTTATAATTGCACTAGCCCCAAGCCTATTTCGAATGAAACCTTTATGGAAAGCATCAGAAAAGCATTTGGAATTCCGTTTGGGTTGCCTGCTCCAAAGTGGATGATTGAAATCGGTACATTCCTACTTCGCTCTGAGTCAGAATTGGTTTTGAAAAGTAGAAAGGTCGTTCCCAAAAAATTATTAGAAGAAGGATTTACCTTTAAATTCAATAAACTAGACAAAGCATTAAAAAATATAAATA
>CAYGRM010000537.1:0-3689 GCA_964352225.1 uncultured Saprospiraceae bacterium
CCAAAAGCAAAAGCAACGCTTGAAGGCTGCGCAACAGAATCAAGTATTTCTAACTCACTTTTGGAAATTTTATAAATTTTTAAATCAGTCCGCTGTCCTAAAAAATTACCAGAATCGGAGACATAAATATACTCATCATCTTGGGCAAGATCTTCCCAATCAACATTGGTCGCATTATAAATTTTAATGTTTCTATTGATCTTTTTTTCTTCCAGATCTACTTCAAAAATTCTTGCTCCTTGACCTCCATCGTTATGTGCAAAAAAACTAGTGTCATTGCGAAAAATCATTCCTGAAATTTCGTTCAAATTGGATGGAATTTCAATAACTTTTTGGGGAGTAATTTCCGTAATCGGTGGAAGTGTTTGATCATTTTTACAAGCTGATACAATGAAGCAAAAACCTAAAGCGAATGAAATTTTTTTGAAGATAAAATTCAAGTGAAAGGAAGTTTTATGAAAAAAATAAGCTTAGTGAATGATTTTTACAGATTGCACACCTTCTTCAGTTTGCAAAGATATAATATAAATTCCTTTGTTTAAATCCTTGATTGTCAGTTGAATAGATTGTGTTCCTCCATTTCTTTTTCCTTGTGGAAAGGATTGAATTAATCGACCCAAGCTGTCATAAAGATGAATATCAACGGTGGAAATTTTCTCCAAGGTGAATGCTAAGTCTATATTGTTTTGAAATGGATTGGGTGATGCGGTCAAATTGAGTCCTTCGTATTCAGCCTCAAAGTAAGCGGTGATTTTATCATCTTTTTCAAAATTATAGCTGATCGTTTCATTGGTGTTTTGATCTAAAATGGTATAAATAGATTGCCAGTTTTTAAATGTAATACCATTGTTATGTATGATCGTTAAAGTGACTGGAACACCATTGTAATAATGACCTTTCCAAGGCAAAATTTCAGGTGTAATGGTATTTACTTTGATCACTCCAGCACCTGCTGGAAAAGTATTAATTTGGAGTTCTACCGCATTTTCTAATTCAAAATATTGACGAACAAATTCTCTTTGATTATCGGGACGTTCTTCGATGAAAGTAAATAACTCTGGGATTCTTTCCTCATGCCAAACATCATGTCCAGGCCAAGTCCATTTTCCAAAATGTCGTTTCATTTCTTCATCAATTTCTGCAATAGTATTTTCAGTTTCTTTTGAGAAATTTTCAACGGTGAAAATAGTATTCATCAAATCTGCATATCGATTCACGAAGTAATCTCGATAGTTTTCATTCTCAAAAAATGAGACTACGATATCGATAAATTTATTGCTATCTGGATTTTCTAATCTCCAATTGAAATTATCAAAATGAGCTTTTGTCCAACCATATCTACCCATACCCACATCCATATCGAAAAGAATATATCTCCATTTTCCACCTTCTTTTTTGGGTTGCCAAAATTTGATATTATTGTTGGGAAAATCAGTATTGTTTACATACGTTTGGACAACGAAATAATCAGTCAAATTGGAAAGATCAAAGTAGCTTTCCGCAATTTCAAAATTAGCAGCAATACTTAAATCATTGTTAACTATAAAATTATAATTAGCTAAATATTCATCCTTTGATCCTTCAATTGTGACCAGATCCTCTTCCAACAAATCTATACTATCCTTATCCATTCCATAATTTCCTTCGAGGTAATATTGGTCTATCTTTTCTCTCAAATTCATCACACCCCAGTAAATTCCATTCACATAAACCACTATTGGTTGATGAGCTAAAAGATCTAAATCTAGTTTTTCATTTAGAAAATATCTATGCAAATAAGCATCCCTAAAATGGGTATAATTAAAATCACCACTTGCATTTCGTACGATTAGTCTTCTGAAATAATCGACATTTTTATTTTCAAAAAAAGGATAATTCATTCCTGCTGATTCATAATTTTTATCTGTCATCAGTCGAAGTGGTTTCATTGGTTTACTTCGTGCTGCTTTTCCTCCATGAATTTTTGTACCTACGGCAAATTCAATTTCTAAATTTTGATTTTTAAAATATTCCATGTGCAATGGAATTTCTACGTCTCTCCAAAAGTTGGCTCCAAAATGAGGATACACAGGATCGCCATTTGGTCCTAATTGGAAAATACCATTTTCCCAGTCCCAAAAATTTTCAGGCTCACTAGTCACCGCAAGGATGGGTAACGTGTGATTAGTGTTACAAAAAAAAGTTCGAGTGACCGGAGTGGAAGGGTAAGAGTTATTCGAGAAGGTAACCGCTCTAATAGTTGTCGAAGTGTCCAATTGAATTGGAGCAATATATAAAGGTGAATCTTCATTAGGAATACTTCCATCTCGAGTGAATCTAATGATACAATTAGGTTCATCGCAACTCATTTCAATCGTCGTACTATTTTCGTAAAAGTATTGTTGAGTCTCGAATTTAGGAGATTTTGCGAATATATAATTTGAATTATTATCATTGGGAGATTCAGGCGTAGGTATTTCAAAAAATAAAAAACTTCCATTTCCATCAGGAACTCTACCATAGGAATGATCTTCGGTGAGTGAGGGAATTACAACTCGATCGATTTCATTGGCAGCGACATCAGAGAGAATCAAAGTTTCTCCAGCGTTGGATAATTTAAAGTTGGTGTGACAATAAGTCTGAACTAGATCATTGTCGGAAGCAAAGATTAAAAGATAAGTTTGAGCAGGAATTATTTTGTTGGGAAAAATCCATTTTTGAGGAGTAGTTTCGTTATCAGAGAGAGAATATCCCGCTAAGTTAATGTCTGTAAATGTATTGTTATACAATTCTATCCAGTCCGAAGTTTCTCCAAATTCATCTTCGATAATCGAAGCGTTTTTGGAGCAAACTTCATTAATTACTAGCTGACCATTAGTTGAATAAACTAAGGTTAGGAAAAGGAAACTTAAAAATATTTTACCCAAATCTTTCATCCTATATCTTTATAAATTTTAGTACAAGATAGTTGTTTTGGGTTAAAGAAGATGTTAGCCACAAAGCAAAAAGTTAATCTTTTGAGCTAAACCCATGTAGATTTTGATGAACGAAATCTTTTGGAAATTTTTCCATACCGGGGAATCCTAGTTTAATCGTTCCACTATCTTCAGGGACATAGCTAGTCCCAAATATATAATCCCAAATACTCAAAGAAATTCCAAAATTAACGCCATTCTGCCGATCTTTAGGCAAAGCGTAGGAGTGGTGCCAAAGGTGCATAACTGGATTATTAAAAATATATTTCAATGGCCCGTAAGTCAATTTTATGTTAGCATGATTCAAGTGTCCGATGGCGATAGAAATATAATAAACGATGAACGCACTCGCTGGTTCAAAGCCAAAAAACAACATCACTACAATATATTTCATTGGCGTATAAAATATATTTTCCATCCAATGATATCGAAGATGCGCCGCAAATCCCATCTCTTCGACGGAGTGATGAACTTTGTGGAAACGCCATAAGAATTCATATTTATGCAGCATTACATGAGTAAACCATTGGATAAAATCAGTCACTATAAAAAAGACTAAAAGCTGCAACCAAAGAGCTTGACCACTCATATCCACAATGGCAAAATCTTTAAATTCACCTCCCAAAGTATTTAGGAAAAATTGAGAAGTTAAATTTGAAAAAGCCATAAAAATGACCAATTTGAAAATATAAAAATTGAAAAACATGTAAAAGGTATCCAACCAAAAATCTTTAC
>CAYGRM010000538.1:0-3678 GCA_964352225.1 uncultured Saprospiraceae bacterium
TACGACTAATAACTCATTAACCAATAACTTAATAACCAAATGAAATCATCTAGAGTCTAAAAATTACCTCTTTGATAAAAGTCTGAGGTTAACTTTGGTGAAAATAAAATAAAGAAAATGAAAAAAATACTTTCAATTATATGCTTTCTAGCTTTTTCTATTTTTGCAAAAAGCCAAACTGATCAGGTTGTGAAAAATGTGAAATGGGAATTCTCAGGAATCAAAATGATCGTTAATTATGACTTGGTTTCGTTGGATGGAAAAGTGAGAACTTACGATGTTCAGTTAGACATAAAAATCGAAGGGACTAAAGTCTTAGCTGAACAAGGACTTTCTATGACAGATCGACAAACGACTGGAAATGGAAAACAGATCGTTTGGTATTTTACGCGAGATGGCAAATCAGAGGAGGAGTTAAATGTGGCAGGATTACAGGTTTCGATAATTGCCATAAATCCAAATCCTCCTGTTGAAAAAGTAGTCATCAAAGATATTGAAGAAATGAAACCTCCGCAAGAAGAACCCACTCCAACAGTCAAAGAAAAAGTGGTAGTTTCCAATTCTACGATTATTAATTCAACGCCTAAAAAACCTTCATTAATTTTACCAGTTGCGGTCTCAACAGTAGGCTTGACAGGAATTGTAATTGGATTGTTACAAGAAGGAGAAGCGAAAGATTTATATGACGTTTACAAAACTCATACGGTAGATTCTTCCCAGGCTGAAGCTGATTATACAGCAGCAAATGATAAACATCTGCAAGCGCAATATATCGGAATAGGTGGAGGTGTTTTGTTGGGGACGGGGGCGTATTTGTTATTTCGAACCATAAAAAAAAGAAGCTCTGATAAATATTCTGTAACTCCAATTTTGGATGATGCGCCATTGTATGGTAGTTATGGTGGAGTAGGAGTGACGGTTCAGTTTTAGATTCCTATGAATAACCAATATCTAACTTCTTGAAAGAAATTTCAATTTAACAATTAGATATTGGTTATTCCCATTAGTTCAAAACTACTCGAAATCCAATATACTGCTTCCTAGTATTTGGCGACATCGCATCTCTATAAAAAATGGAACATTTGTTTTGTCTACTCATAAACGAACCACCACGAATAATTTTACTGGCAGCTATTCCCCTATTATTATTTTGAGGATTGGTAGCACCATCTTTGTAAAAATCTTCTGCGTACCAATCTTCACACCATTCTGCTACATTTCCAAGCATGTCGCTAATACCTCTTTTGTTAGCTAGTTTTTGGCCAACGGGTCTAATCGATTGGGTATTTCCATTATAATAAGCCATAGCTGAAAGGTTGGAAGGATTTTGATATCTTAGATCATTGGACTGTCCAGCGATGGCAGCATATTCCCATTCTGCCTCGGTAGGTAGGCGATAATTTTTTCCAGTAAAATCATTTAATTTTTTCAAAAATTCTTGAACTTCATAGAAGCTAACATTTTCCACAGGACATTGTGACCCACAATTTTTATTAATACTTGGATTACTTTGCATGACCGCTTTCCATAATTCTTGAGTCACTTCTGTTTTAGAAATAGAAAAACCTCGAGTGATTTTTACTTCATGAATCGGGGCATCTGGTAAGTTACTTGCACCCATCGCAAAACTTCCACCTCCTAAGTAAACCATGTTTTGCTCTAGTTTTTTGAGTACCGCTTTTCTTCTAGTGACAGAGGGTTTTTCAGTAGGAATTATTACTGCAGCAGGTTCATCTTTTTTTACAATATCTATAGCGGGTTTATTGATTGGGTTATTATTAACAGGAGGGTTGGATTCTATTTTTTTAGTATTTGGGTTTTCTTTAGGTAATTGATTTACAGCAATTTGATTTTCGGAATTATCTTCAGCCTTGGTCTTGTCAATAGGATCCAAAGGAATCTTGTCCATCATAGCTTTGTCTTCCTCTTGGTCAGAATCCTTGGTCGCAAGATCTCGCTCTATGATAGGTTCTGTTCCTTTATTAGAAATTTCTGTTGTGGCAGAATTCTCTACCAATTTTGAAATGACAAACATCCCAATAATAAACAATGGAATTCCAAATAAAATCAATTTCGAACTAAGTGAATTATTGGGTTTTGGGTCAGCGTTATTTTCATAAATAATATCTGGATGGTCAGAAGTGACGACAGAAAGAAGTTCCTCCTCGACGACCTCGTCCATTTTATTTTCCTTAATTGGCTCGACTGTATCATTTGAATTTTGAATAGGTTTTTTAGTTTGCAGTAATCTGATTTTTTCATCTGCTTCGACCAAGTGATCTCCATTAGGATAAGTTCTTTTATATTTCAAATAAGCTGAAATCAAATTTTTCCTACAAGCGATAGCCCAGTCTCTTTTATCTTCTAAGTCTTCTACTAATTCAATAGCTTTATCAATATATTTTCCGTTGGCGTATTTCATTCGATAGGCCATGTAGCTAACAATGGTATTTTCTTCAGTTGCTTCTGCCCAAAGTTTTTCTTCCTCCATTTTTGCCAAAATCTCCTTGGCTTTTTCAATATTTTTTCCATCTGGATAAAGAGATACAAATGATTGGTAAGCGTGAATGTTGTTGGCTTTTTGGGTTTCTTCCCAATCTCGAACTTCGTCTTTTTTTAATTTAAAAATAAATTGTCCGCCTCGGTGACCCGGAATAGTTAAAGGTTCTCCGATGGGTGTTTGGATAGCGGTAGAAATGACCGATTCAACGACATGAGCACACAACTCTTGTACTCCTAATTGTTTAACATTGTTTTTTAATAAATATAAAATACTATTTGCGAAAGGGCTATTCACTCCTGGAATCCCATCGGCAACAATTTCAGATCGACCGGAAGTTAGTCCCCACCTCGAAGGAATTCGCTCAACTCTCTCTGCCAAACTTCGAGAGCCTCCTCGTGCAAAAAGAGAGCCCGAAAAACAGGAATCAACGATCACAAAAGTATGCTTAGTATTGATCGCAGTTAGCATCGTTTTGACCTCACTATTGGGAATAAATTGGCTGGTTCGATTGGCTGCGGCATTGATTGGTATCCAATATCCTTCTTTGAATACTTCTTTATATTCTCCATGTCCCGCGAAATAAACCACTAAACTATCGATAGGACGAATCTTGCCAGCTAGGGTTTCAAAGTTTAAAAAAATATTGTCTGTAGTGGCGTCCTCATTGTACAAGGTAATCACATTCTCTTTTTCAAATTGATACCGATCAATCAACAATTCAGTAATATCGGTAGCGTCTTTGACACAATTATATAATTGAGGAAAGTTATGGTAATTATCAATAGCAATAGAAAATAGATAGTTTTTGCCCTGACTGGAAGGTTGGGTGGGTTTGAAGTTTCCTATACCTCTACTCTCGGTTTTCTTTGGTTGTTCTTTCATTTAAATATTTTCAGGTATGTTTATTCACATCGAAAATAATGTTTTTTTATGAAAAAAAGGAATTTAAAGGAGTAGAGTAGTGGAAGACTTTTAGGTTCTAATTGAATTCATTTGGTCATGGATAAATAGTTATTAGGTTATTGGTTATAAAGTTATTTCCAAAATGGTGATTAAATAAATTGTAAGTGATAAATATGTATAACTAAAATTTCTTATAGATATTTGTGAATCTGCACTTACGACTAATAACTTATTAACCCATAACTTAATAACCAAATGAAATCATCTAGAAC
>CAYGRM010000539.1:0-3678 GCA_964352225.1 uncultured Saprospiraceae bacterium
TTTTACTTGTTCGAAGCAGTCAAGTTGTGTTTATTAATGTTTGTCGTTTAATATAGAAAACAACTTGTAATTTTTTTTAGTATAAAATAATATGGAGAAACATTCAATATTAAATGAATAAAGTATAACAAAATCAAATGGTGTATTACATTTACATTCTATAGAAAACCTATTATAAAAAATAAATCACATTAAAAATAGTAAAATGAGTTCAACTGAATTCCCCTTCACGATTTTGGATCGGAAGGAACATATCGAAAAATTAAAAACAGAAACCTTTGATCTTTTAGTAATTGGTGGTGGAGCAACAGGGGCTGGAATTGCCTTGGATGCTTCTGCCAGAGGCTTGAAAACTGCATTGGTCGAAATGCGTGACTTTGCCTCAGGGACTAGTAGTAAATCTACCAAATTGATTCATGGAGGATTAAGATATTTGAAGCAATTAGATATCGGATTAGTTCGTGAGACTGGAACGGAAAGAGCAATTGTTCATCGCTTAGCGCCACATTTAGTTTTACCCGAAAAAATGCTAATGCCCTTAATTAAAGGAGGAACCTATGGGAAATGGGCGACCTCTTTTGGCTTGTTGGTGTATGATATTCTAGCGGGAGTAAAAGGCGATGACCGAAGGAAAATGTTGAATAAAAAGCAAACCTTAGAACTTGAACCTCTACTTGATGAGAATGGCTTAAAAGGTGGTGGTTACTATGCAGAATATCGAACTGATGATGCAAGACTCACGATCGAATTATTAAAAACAGCTGCTACTTATGGAGCAATTGCCTTGAACTATTGCAAAGTAAAAGATTTTACCTACTCCAACGAAATGGTGAATGGAGTCATTTGCCGAGATGAAAATGAAGGGAATGAATTTACCATAAAATCAAAAATGGTGGTTTCCGCAGGAGGTCCTTGGGTAGATCGGATTCGGAAAAAAGATGGAAAGGTAAGTGGGAAAAGATTGCATTTGACAAAAGGTATTCATATCGTTTTTCCTCATGAAAAATTTCCATTAAAGCATACTACCTATTTCGATGGACCAGATGGGAGGATGATTTTTGCAGTACCAAGAGGACGTGCGACCTATGTTGGAACGACTGATACAACTTATACTGGCAACCTTAATCGAGTAGTTTGTACCAAAGAGGATGCAGCTTATTGTTTGGCAGCGGTGCATTATGCTTTTCCTTCGGTAAAAGTGTCACAGGAAGATATCATTTCGAATTGGGCGGGACTTAGGCCTTTGATTCATGAGGATGGAAAATCACCTTCGGAGTTGTCTAGAAAAGATGAGATTTTTGTGTCAGATAAAGGATTGATTTCTATTGCTGGTGGAAAATTGACAGGCTACCGTAAGATGGGGCAACGGATTGTGGATTTGGTTTTGAAAAAAATGGAAGGTGTAACTAAGAAAAGTTTTAAGAAATGTAATACCAAAAATATTGCGCTGACTCGAAAGCCTTTAACGGACTATAAAGCGGTTGAAAAGTATATTAATAAACTAGAAGAAGTAGTAACCTTTAAAGGATTAGATAAATATTATGCGTGGTACCTTACCACTAATTATGGAACTCAAGCAGATTTAATTTTACTAAAAATGATTGAATTTTCTGATGCACCTGAAGTTTCTTTAGCCAGAGCCGAAGCTTGGTTTGGGATGTATTATGAAATGGTCTCAAGTGCGGAAGACTTCTTTGTCCGACGAACTGGTCGATTGTATTTTGATATAAAAAGTATTCCTGTGATCAGAGAAAAAGTGATGGAAGACTTTAAAAATAATTTAGGTTGGACTGCCGAGCGAACCATCCTAGAAAATAAAAAAATGGATGAGTTGATCTACGATGCTACTCATTACTATGATCAAGAATTAGAAAGTGAGACAAAAATGATGTCATCTCAATCTTAAATTTTTTGAGAAAAATGTTAGCTTTAAATTTAATTCGAAGCTAAGAAACTTGGCTAAGTTCAACAAAACAAAACGAAAAACTACTTTATGAATCCAATTTCCAATATTGATATCGGAATTATCATTGCCTATTTTGCCTTTGTGATGGGTATTGGTTTTTATGTATCCAGACGGACTACAACGAGTGAAGACCTTTTTCTTGGTGGGCGAAGTTTTACTTATGGTTTGATCGGTTTATCACTTTTTGCTTCCAATATTTCAAGTGCTACTTTGGTTGGATTATCAGGCGCGGCTTATAGTACAGGAGTCGTTCAGTCCGTTTATGAATGGTTGTCGGGGATTCCATTAATTATTGCAGCAGTAATTTTTGTACCACTTTATTTGCGTTCAAAAATTACTACCATTCCAGAATTTTTGGAAAAAAGATTTGATCGAAGGTCTCAAGTTTTCTTTTCGGTCATGACGATTGCTAGTAGTGTATTAATAGAAATGGCTGGGGGATTGTATGCCGGAAGTATAGTGTTACAAGCATTTTTTCCAGGTTTAGTGTTATGGCAAACTGCCTTGGGGTTGGCAATTGTAGCAGGAATTTATACTGCCTTTGGAGGTCTAAAAGCAGTAGTCATTACGGATGCAGTCCAATCAATTATTTTGATAATCGGCTGTACCGTCTTGACTGTGATTTTGTTTGGAAAGTTAGATTACTCTTGGGCTAATGTAGTGGCAAGTGCACCCGAAGGACATTTCTCCATGATTCGACCATTGGATGATGAAAGTATGCCTTGGTCTGGATTATTTCTAGGAGTGCCCATTTTAGGATTTTGGTATTGGACAACGAATCAATATATCGTGCAAAGGGTGCTTGGAGCGAAGGACATTAAGCATGCTCGTTGGGGGATGATTTTCGCAGGTTTTTTAAAAGTAATTCCATTATTTGTCATGGTGATTCCAGGAGCGATGGCGATCAGTTTATTTCCGATAGAGCAATTTCCAGAATTGTCAAATTCAGATAAAGTTTTTCCTACCATAGTAACCCAAGCTTTACCAGTTGGAATGGTTGGGATCGTTTTAGCAGGTTTGGTTTCAGCAATTATGTCAAGTGTAGATTCTACGTTGAATTCAGCTTCAACTTTAATTGTAGTCGATTTTGTGAAACCCAATAATCCTAACTTGACGGATAAAGACATTGTTAAATATGGTCGAATTGCAACGATTGTTTTAATGTTGATTGCAGCATTCTGGGCACCAAACATCCAACATTTTCAAGGGTTGTGGAATTATTTACAAAAAATGTTTTCCATCCTTGTTCCGCCGATTGCGGTGATCTTTTTGGTTGGTGTTTTTTATAAAAGAGGAAATGGAGATGGTTCATTTTGGACATTGGTGATCGGGACAATCTTGGGTGCATTACTTTTCTTAATCACCGATACTGCACCATGGGAAGCGATGATGGGAGAGGGAACCGAAAAATTAATCAACCTTCATTACACGACGAATGTAGGAATAATGACTGCTCTGAGTGCAGTAATTTTTGTAGTAATTAGTAAGATGACTCCTGCACCTGATGCCAAAGCTGTCGAGTTATTAACTTTCAGAAGAGAGTTGCTGAATGATGGAATGGGAGGGTTACCTTGGTATAAAGATTATCGTTTTCACATGACATTATTGGTTGCTTTGATGACAGTTATTATGATTTATTTTTGGTAATGTGAATGTATTGTTATACATCTAAGTCTAATCTAAAGAATTCCCCGATGCTTGCCTCGGGTGCA
>CAYGRM010000540.1:0-3638 GCA_964352225.1 uncultured Saprospiraceae bacterium
CACAATTGTCAGAAGCAATTGGAGTTGCAGGTGCAGGAATTGCATCACACTCAACGGTTACGTCAGAAGGAACTCCGAATAATTCAGGATCAGTTGTGTCCTGAACTGTGATCACTTGAACTCCAACATCTTGATTACCACAGTTGTCAGTCGCCGTCCAGGTTCGGGTGATGGTATAATTATCCGTACAGTTTCCATCTGTAATTACTTCTTGTAAAACTATTGTTACATCAGCATCACAATTATCAGAAGCAGTTGGTTGAGCAGGTGCTGGAATTGCATCACACTCAACTGTTTCATTTGCAGGTATTCCTGCAAGAACAGGATCAGTAGTATCTTGAACTGTAATAATTTGAGTTCCTGAATCTGTGTTTCCACAATTATCAGTCGCCGTCCATGTTCTTTCTAGGGTGTAATTGTCTTCACAGTTACCATCTACTCTTACTTCAACAAAAGTAATCGTCACATCATCATCACAATTATCATTGGCAAATGGAGCTGTACTTGGTGCAGGGATTGCATCACATTCAACTGTTACATCTGCTGGAATATCATAGATAACTGGATCAGAAGTATCTTGAACGGTAATCACTTGAACTTGTACATCTGTGTTTCCACAATTGTCAGTCGCCGTCCAAGTTCGAGTTAAAGTATAGTTGTCTTCGCAGTTGCCATCTGTTCTTACTTCATTAAAAGTAATATCCACATCATTATCACAATTATCAATGGCTTGCGGGGCAGCAGGTGCTGGAACTAAATCACACTCAATAGTTACATCATCAGGCACTCCAACCAACTGAGGATCAGTCGTATCTTGAACGGTAATAATTTGAGTTTGTGAAGTTGCATTTCCACAGTTATCAGTTGCTGTCCAGGTTCTTTCCAAAGTATAATTGTCTTCACAATTTCCATCAACTTTTACTTCTGCAAAAGTGATTTCTACATCATCATCACAAATATCATCACCATAAGGTGCTGTACTTGGTGACGGAACTGCATCACATTCGACTGTGATATTTGCAGGTACACCATAAAGGTTTGGATCTGTAGTATCTTGAACAGTAATCACTTGAACCTGTACATCTGTATTTCCACAGTTATCAGTTGCTGTCCAGGTTCGAGTCAAGGTATAATTATCTGTACAATTTCCGTCAGTTCTTACCTCTTGGAAATCTATTGTTACATCTGTATCACAGTTATCATCAGCCGTTGGTTGTGCTGGTGCAGGAACTGCATCACACTCAACTGTTGTATTGGTAGGAACCCCTGATAAAACTGGATCAGTTGTATCCTGAACTGTAATCACTTGAACTTGTACATCTGTATTTCCACAGTTATCAGTCGCCGTCCAAGTTCGAGTTAAAGTATAATTGTCTTCGCAATTTCCATCTGTTCTTACTTCTGAGTACGTTATGTCAACATCGTTGTCGCAATTATCAGAAGCAGTTGGGAAAGCAGGATTTGGAACTGCATCACACTCAACTGTTTCATCTCCAGGTACTCCTTGCAACATTGGATCAGTTGTATCTTGAACGGTAATGATTTGAGTTCCTGAATCTGTGTTTCCACAATTATCAGTCGCAGTCCATGTTCTTTCTAAGGTGTAATTGTCTTCACAGTTACCATCTACTCTTACTTCAACAAAAGTAATCGTCACATCATCATCACAATTATCATTGGCAAATGGAGCTGTACTTGGTGCAGGGATTGCATCACATTCAACTGTTACATCTGCTGGAATATCATAGATATTTGGATCAGAAGTATCTTGAACTGTAATCACTTGAACTTGAACATCTATATTTCCACAGTTATCTGTTGCTGTCCAAGTTCGAGTTAATGTATAATTGTCTTCACAATTCCCATCCGTTCTTACTTCTACAAAAGTAATGTCAACATCATTGTCGCAATTATCAATCGCTTGTGGGACAGCTGGCCCAGAAACTAAATCACACTCAATAGTTACATCAGCAGGAACGCCAATCAACTGAGGATCAGTTGTATCTTGAACTGTAATAATTTGAGTTTGTGAAACTGAGTTTCCACAGTTATCAGTTGCTGTCCAAGTTCTCTCTAAGGTGTAATTATCTTCGCAGTTGCCATCTACTCTTACTTCCGCAAAAGTAATATCAACATCTGCATCACAATTATCATCACCATAAGGTGCTATACTTGGCGCAGGAACTGCATCACATTCAACTGTGATATTTGCAGGTACATCGTAAAGGTTTGGATCAGTTGTATCTTGAACTGTAATGATTTGAGTTTGAAAAACTGAGTTTCCACAGTTATCAGTTGCAGTCCATGTTCTTTCTAATGTATAATTGTCTTCACAGTTGCCATCAACTCTTACTTCTGCAAAAGTGATTTCTACATCTACATCACAATTATCATCTGCAGTTGGTTGAGCTGGTGCAGGAACTGCATCACACTCAACTGTCGCATCTGCAGGTACCCCTGATAAAATTGGATCAGTTGTATCCTGAACTGTAATCACTTGTACCTGAACATCTGTGTTTCCACAGTTATCAGTCGCTGTCCAAGTTCGAGTTAATGTATAATTATCTTCACAGTTACCATCTGTTCTTACTTCTTCGTAAGTAATGTCAACATCGTTATCACAATTGTCAGAAGCAGTTGGGAAAGCAGGATTTGGAACTGCATCACATTCAACAGTTTCATCAGCAGGTACACCTGACAACATTGGATGAGTTGTATCTTGAACTGTTATGGTTTGAGTTCCTGAATCTGTGTTTCCACAATTATCAGTCGCAGTCCATGTTCTTTCTAAGGTGTAATTGTCTTCACAGTTACCATCTACTCTTACTTCAACAAAAGTAATCGTCACATCATCATCACAATTATCATTGGCAAATGGAGCTGTACTTGGTGCAGGGATTGCATCACATTCAACTGTTACATCTGCTGGAATATCATAGATATTTGGATCAGAAGTATCTTGAACTGTAATCACTTGAACTTGAACATCTATATTTCCACAGTTATCTGTTGCTGTCCAAGTTCGAGTTAATGTATAATTGTCTTCACAATTCCCATCCGTTCTTACTTCTACAAAAGTAATGTCAACATCATTGTCGCAATTATCAATCGCTTGTGGGACAGCTGGCCCAGAAACTAAATCACACTCAATAGTTACATCAGCAGGAACGCCAATCAACTGAGGATCAGTTGTATCTTGAACTGTAATAATTTGAGTTTGTGAAACTGAGTTTCCACAGTTATCAGTTGCTGTCCAAGTTCTCTCTAAGGTGTAATTATCTTCGCAGTTGCCATCTACGCTTACTTCCGCAAAAGTAATATCAACATCTGCATCACAATTATCAATTGCAGTTGGTTGACCAGGTGTTGGAACTAAATTACATTCAATTGTCAGATTAGCAGGAACTCCAACTAACTCAGGATCAGTTGTATCCTGAACTGTAATGACTTGTACTTGAACATCTGTGTTTCCACAATTGTCAGTTGCAGTCCAAGTTCGAGTTAATGTATAATTATCTTCACAGTTACCATCTTCTCTTACTTCTACAAAAGTAATTTCAACATCTGTATCACAATTATCATCTGCAGTTGGTTGACCAGGTGCTGGAACTTCATCACACTCAACTGTCTCATCAACA
>CAYGRM010000541.1:0-3638 GCA_964352225.1 uncultured Saprospiraceae bacterium
ACTCGCTTGTTAGGAATGGATAAAGATGCCTTTACGCGGTCTGTTTTTTCAGGTCAAAAAGAATTAGGGATCATTTCTAATACCAAAGGAGAGGAGCGGAAGCGAATGGTTCGGAAAATGGTTGGCTTGGATAAATTAGATGATATTCAGAAGATCATTCGAGAAGATCGAAATACTTTGAGTAAAGAAGTTCAAGGGCAACAAAAATTATTGTTAACCGAGGCGGAATTACAAAGTGTTGAAAATCAATTAGTTGCATTGGGAAAGGAGTCTAAGGAATTAGAAAAAGAGGAAGGAAAACTTAAAACTGTTTTTGAGCAAAAGAATAAAAAGTATCAAGAAGCTAAAAAGATTTTTGATGAGCAAAGTGGGTTGAGTCGACAATTTAATCAACTTAATTTGGAATTAGGGAAATGGGAAAAAGGTATTGAGGGCTTAAAGGAAAATTTAGAGAAAAATAAAAAAGAAGCCGAACGTTTAAATATTTTAGAAAAAGAATTAAAAGCCATTCAACCGCAAGTCAATAAATTTTTAGAGCAAAAAAAGCAGGAAGTGGTTTTTGAAAAAGAAAGAATAAAATTTGATAATCAAAAATCATTTTTGGAACGGCGGAAAATATTAAGTGCTCAACAAAAATCCTTACAAGCTAAAATGGAGCATCTGAAAAAGGATTTCCCAAAGGATTTTGACCTTAAAAAAGTGGGTGTTGAGAAAAAAGAATTATTGGAAAATTGTATTTCTCAACAAGACATTTACGAAAAAGAAATTGCAAAATTTCGAACTCAGAAAGGAACGATTCAAGGTAGAATTGAAGATCGTAAAAGCATTGTTATAAATATTCAAAACCTAGGTAAAGATGCTTCTTGCCCAACCTGTTTGCAACCGTTGATTAATAGCTATGATGAAACGATAGGGAAGTTGCAAAAGGAAATTGAAAAATATGAGGTGGAAGAATTAACCAAGATAACTTTGCAAGTTGGTAAATTGGAGGAGCAAATTTTGACTAAGAAAAAAGAGGCTCGACAATTAGACAATGAATTGAATGATTTACGAAATAAATTTTCTCAAATTTCAAGTTGTGAAAAAGAGATGATTGAAAATCAAAATGATTTACGGGAAGTGGAAAATGAAATTGAAAGTTTTGGAAAAATAGATTATGATTCTAAACAACATTTGGAATTGAAAAAAGCAATTGCTGATTTCCAAAATACCTTCATCCAATTTAAATCTAACGAAAATGAAGTAGCTAAAAAACCTAAAATCGAGGAAGAATCTAAGACCATCAAAGAACGAATCTCGAAAGGGGAGGAATCCATCAAGGAACAAAATAAAGCGATTAAAGCGTTGAAGTTTTCTCCTGAAAAATTTAACGAAGTTCAGCAAAAAATGGATACTCTGGAGATAGAAAAAGATGAAGCTCAAAACATTTGGCAACAACATTTACAACTTTGGCAAGAGGTAAAGGCCAAACTTCAAAGTACCCAAAAGGAACTAGCCGCCCATCAAAAAATTGAAAATCAAATAGCTGAGAGTCAGGCATCATTTTTTCAGTTAGATGAGTTGAATGGAATTTTCCAAACCTTTAAAACTCAAATATTAGAGAGAGTTCGCCCTTCGATTTCACACACCTCAAGTCAACTTTTTCAAAAAATTACTCGTGGTCGTTACGAAGGGATTACAGTTGATGAGAATTTTGAATTTCAAATCTTGGAAGATGGAGAATATTTTCCAATTTCAAGATTTTCGGGAGGAGAAATTGATTTAGCGAATTTGTGCTTACGGATTGGAATTAGTCGAGCGATTGCAGAATTGTCAGGTTCAGAGGAAGGGTTAAGTTTCTTAGGATTTGATGAAATTTTTGGAAGTCAAGACGAAGATCGACGGTTTGAAATATTGAAGGCTTTAGACCATTTAAAGGAACAGTATCGTCAAATTTATATAGTTTCTCATATCAATTCTATTAAGGAGCATTTTCCAGAAATTTTGGAAGTGAGGAAAACTGAAAAAGGAAGTGAGGTGAATTGGATGTAAAAAGTGACTCTAATCGGTGAAAAAAGATTTTTCCAAATCAAATTATTTGGAATCTGGAAAACTATGATTGATGGTTTATTTTTTGTAATTTTTTGGTGCAATTTAAGTCATCAGCAACGTTCGCAGACTATTTTCGGATACTTGTCGAACATTACTGAAAGAGAATTTAAATTTTTATTTTTTTATAAACTCATTCAAATTTATTCCCTTTGAAATTGAATGTAAAAACTTTGGGTATGAAAAAAATCTTCAATTTTGTTTTATTACTTTTTCCAATCATGTTGCTTGCACAAAGTGAGACGACCTTGGATGAATATAAATATTTGACGAAAGGATATGCTTACCAAAAAGAGATGGGATTAGATGGTGCAAAAGAAGGGTATGCTATAAATCCATTATTCACGGCCTCTAATGGGGTTGAATTTAGGTCATTAATTAAAAGTCAATCTGAGGTGAAGGGAGTTTTGGTCATTTTAAATTCAACTGCTAAAAAACCTATTTATTTGGGGATACCGACTAATAGTTCCTCCAAAGAATTAAAAGGATTGGCAGAAAGTGATGCCAGAGAGCAGCTAAATTTGAATGATAAAGATATGTATGATCAAGCTATCTTAGAATTAGCTATGTACCAATTAGATGGAGGAGTTGCCACTAATTATATTGGTGAAACGGAAAAGAATTTGAAAGGAAATTCGATTCCCCCAAAGGATGAAATAGTGGAGGAATATTCAACAGTTGTTCCATTGAGAGTTACTAAAAATGAACAGATGACCGAACGCTCGGGATCAACCAAAGTTGTTGACTCTCCAATTAATAACAATGTTCTTGCAGAAAATAATTTTAGCGGAAGAACATTAGTTAAACCTCCGGTGGTTAAAGGTCAAAATCCAAAATCAGGAACCGTAGTGATAAAAATGTGTATAGATATTGAAGGAAATGTAAAAACTGCTAAATTTACACAAAGAGGTTCTACTACCTTTAATAAGACGCTACGGAATATGGCGATAGCAGCATCTAAGGAAACGAAGTTTTCGAAGGGCTTAGATCCTGAAGAGTGTGGAACGATTACCTTTAAATTTCAATAAAACTTAAATAAATACAATGTCAAAAGACCTTAAATCATTATTTGGAGAAAATCATATGCTGGATGAAAAGAGCATCACGATTTTGACCAATGCTTTGGAAAAGAATAATTTACCAGGATTTGATTATATCGAGTTTAAGCAATCAATGGTTGCTTTAGCTAAGATGAATTTGGATGAAGCGACAGCAATGAAATCTGCTTATGCTACTGCAGCAACTGTTGGATTGACTAAAGATAAATTATTGGAAACAGCTGCACATTACAAAAAGATTTTGGATGGAGAAAGAAAGAAATTTGGTGATGCTATGCAAAATCAAATTACCAAAAATGTGGCTGGGAAAAGAGATGAAGTAGAAAAGTTAAAAGTTCAAATTGAAAAATATAAAACTCAAATAAAAGAGTTGGAAGGCTTAATCATGAAGCATCAAAAAACGATTGATACTGCCGACGAAAAGATCAATGCTGCGACAGAGAAAATAGATCAAGCCAAAGAAAAATTTGAATTCGCTCATCAGAGTCTCAT
>CAYGRM010000542.1:0-3606 GCA_964352225.1 uncultured Saprospiraceae bacterium
GCATAAATGGTTCCTTGGTCTTCATTGGGTACAAAACCAGCTGGTAGAATTTTGTTGGTATATACCAGTCCAACAATAAATAAGGTAAGTACACTAAACGTAAAGATCCTACGAGCTACTATTCTATTGAGTATAGCTACATATCCATTGGTAAGTTTTTCAAATAACAGGTTGAAACTATTGATGAATCGATCGAACCAAGACTTTTTGCGTTTACCATGATTATTTTTTAGGAGCATTGCACAAAGGACGGGAGTCAAAGTCAACGCTACCAACCCTGAGATCACAATCGAACTCGCCATGGTAATCGAAAACTGTCGATAAAATACTCCGACCGGTCCACTCATAAATGCTACTGGAACAAAAACAGAAGTCATCACCAAAGTAATGGCAATGATAGCTCCACTCAATTCCTCCATAGCATCTTTGGTCGCATTATAAGGAGTGATAGAAGGATTTTCCTCCATTTTGGCATAAACAGCCTCCACGACTACGATGGCATTATCCACCACAATACCGATAGCCAGTACCAGAGCAAAAAGGGTGATCAGGTTGATCGACATACCAAACATCTGGATAAAGAAAAAAGCTCCAACCAAGGATACCGGTACAGCAAGTATGGGAATAAGGGTAGCTCGCCAGTCTCCAAGAAAGAGAAATACCACCAAGGCCACCAGAATAAACGCATCTCTAATGGTATGAGTCACTTGCTCAATGGAAGCATCCAAGAATTTTGATACATCATAACTGTATTGATAATTAATCCCTGCCGGAAAATCTTTTTCCAACTCCTTCATCTTGTCTTTGACAGCTTCGATCACCTTGCTACCATTACTTCCCAAGGTTTGCTTAAGGACAATGGAGGAAGAAGGCTTGCCATCTAAGTTGGAATAAATATCAAAAAATTCACTACCCAGTTCTACATCAGCAATTTGCCCGAGTTTGACTTGCTGCCCTTCCTCAGTACTTTTCAGGATGATACTTTTATATTGCTCAGGAGTATTGTATCGGCCTGCATAGGTAAGTACAAATTCTTTAGACTGAGCAGTAATTCCCGAACTCCTTCCCAAGCGACCTGGGCGACCAATCAAACTCTGCTCTTCGAGTGCTTTCATGACCTCTTCTGCTGAGATTTTATAAGCACGCATACGGTCGGGCTTGAGCCAAATACGCATGGCATATTTCCGAGCACCTAGAATGTTAGCTCGAGCAATACCTTCTATCCGCTGAAGCTCTGGGACGATCTTGGTATAGGCATAATTGTAAAGAAATTTTTCATCAATACTGCCTCCTTCTTCCCCGGCAAGGTTGACATATAGTAACATACTGGGTTGGATCGGAGTGATCTGCACGCCTTCCCGCTGTACTAGAGGCGGTAAATTTGGCATCACTTGATCTACCCGAGTTTTAACTTGCACAACGGCTTGGTTAGGATCAGTACCCGGTTCAAAAACTACCCGAATAGTTCCCTCTCCTGCACTTGTAGCATCCGAGGCTATATAACGCATGCCCTGAACTCCATTGATGGCAGTCTCCAAAGGAATGATCGTAGATTTTATTAATACATCTGCACTAGAGCCAGGGTAAGCTACAAATATGTTTACCGTGGTCGGAGCAATAGAAGGAAACTGAGAGATAGGCAATTGTAAAATAGCCAATAACCCCACGAAAACAATGACTATTGATATCACAATAGCCAATACCGGTCTCTTTAATATATTTTGAAACATAATAAAAGTTTTTTAGGTGATTGACTATTCTGCGTGAAGTTCTAAGTGATCGTAGACTTCTTTTGGATCTTTGTATTCAAACTCGATCTTGTCGCCATTTTTCACTTTTCGTAATCCTTCGATCAAGAACTTGTCTTCCAGATTCAGTCCTTCTGATATCACATAGACGTTATCTAATTCCACAGCTATTTTAATTTCCCGAGAGGCAACGTTACCTTCATCATCCACTACAAAAACAAATCGTTTTTCTAGGACTTCATAGGTCGCTTTTTGTGGAATAACTATCGCATCTCGAAGCTTATATGGCCAAAGGATGTTACCAGTCTGACCATGCCGCAACAATCTCTTAGAATTTTGAAAAGTAGCTCTAAAAGGAATGGTACCAGTCGCATTATCAAATTCTGCCACGATGGCTGTAACCTTTCCTTTATGATCAAAAATCTGTTTATTGACCAATTGCAACTCTAATGCTGCGACTTCGGAGGGCTGCTGTGCATAATCTAAGTAAACTGCTTCTGGAACATTAAAGTAAACCCACATCTTACTATTATCAGTAAGGGTGGTTAACTCTTCCCCTTCTTCGAGCAAGGAGCCGAGGCGGATATCTTCAAATTTTCCAATAATGCCGCTGAAAGGTGCCCGTATCTTGGTGAACTGGAGGTGAGCTTCCATCAAGTTGAGTTCTGCCTTGGCATTATCAACATGAGCTTCGGCTTTTTGAACTTCGGCCTGGGCGAGAGCAAGCTCATTGATTGATACGATATTACTATCCACTAAAGCTTGTAGGTTTTTAACCTCAATTCTGGTTTTTTCCCTTTCTGCTTCAGCTTGATTTACTTCGGCCTGAGCTTTTTGAATTTCCGCTAAGTAGATGGTGGGTTGAATTTCAAATAAAAGTTGTCCTTTGTTAACCAATTGTCCTTCATCTACAAGTACTTTTTGGAGATACCCTTTTTCTAATGCCTTCAGTTCTATATGCTGATAAGCTTGAATTTGGGATACATATTCATTATAGTAGAGTGTATCTTTTTTGATGGGACTACTGATTTCTAAAACCCCCACATGATGTCCACTACTGTGGGATTTGGTTTGTGACTCATTGTGAGATTCGCCGTGGGCTGATGCTGAGTTGTTGGCCTGCTGGCAACTTGTAAATAGACAAAGTGCTAGCAGGGACTGCAAAATATAATTAAACTTCATTAAATTCTATTTGAGAATAAGACAACCTCACCAAAATATTTTTTTAAAAAAGTATCCCAATAACCAACTTTTAATAAAGCGGAATTCTTAGAAACTATTTTTAATCACTTTCGTGAAATATTGATTTTCAACACTCAAAAATTTTGATGTGTCTGCCTTAAATTTATGATTTTGAAAAAATAATTTAATACTACAGAAGAGGGACTCGCAACATAGTCACAATTGTTCCTTTTGGTCAATGCCAAAATGGATCAACGATAGAGTTTAATCTGGATTAAAGACCGATGATCAATTACCTTTTCTGTATGCTGCGAATAATTGAGAAACCTGACTTGGTTTCTGTGTTAGATATGTAGAAATGATTTCCAGGAATGGAAAAGAATAAAAAGCTTGATTAGCTTTTTGGATGAACATAAAGAGACGCTTGTTATTTCTTTAATAACAAGTGGTAAAGATAGCGGTTGATATAATTTTCTACTTG
Source organism: uncultured Saprospiraceae bacterium (assembly GCA_964352225.1). Lineage (GTDB taxonomy): Bacteria > Bacteroidota > Bacteroidia > Chitinophagales > Saprospiraceae > CAJQQY01. Next base: position 3,412 of record CAYGRM010000542.1, read on the forward strand.
AATGATTTTGGTCTTCTTCTATTTCAATATCTTTGAAATCTTTGCAAAACAAAAATAATTCAGAATTATGTATTTTTTTTGATACACTTTGATTAGAATCAACCGAATATATATTAGATGGTGAATGGATGTCTTGTGGAACTTCCTGACTTACCTCCCCAAAGAATACAAGGGTCAAAGAGGATAGTAATAACC
>CAYGRM010000543.1:0-3586 GCA_964352225.1 uncultured Saprospiraceae bacterium
CTATAGAGTTTGCATTTCTTGCATCGTTACTTTTAACTTTCTAAATAAAAAAATAGAGCTAGATACCATTACTTCTGACGATCTGGAAAATATTGCTTTTCAAAAACGACCAGCCATGACCACGATCCGTTCGGTAGAACAAACTTTAAAAATTGATGGGAAATCCCTAGAGGATATTCTGTGGTTTGCATTGTATGTTCCAAATCAATTTAGGTTAGCCTTAAGAGCTATTTTTTCTCTATTGATATTGACTATTCTCTTGATGGGATTATTAATGGGACTTTTTATCTACACTTTGCGAGCCTTGGCAAAACAAAAAAAGCTGAGTCAAGTCAAAGATGATTTTTTCAATAATATGACTCATGAGTTTAAAACCCCTTTGAGTTCGATTCGCTTGGCTTCGGCAGTTTTAAAGCAAAATGTGGATGAAAATAAAAAGGGAATTTATCTCAATTTGATTGAGAATGAAAGCAAAAAATTGGAAGGTCAGGTGGATAAAATTTTGCAACTTTCTTTAATTGACTCCAATGAGATGACCTTAGAAAATGAAAATGTAGACTTGCATCACTTAATTAAGGAAGTTATTGATCGACTAAAATTAATTATCGAGCAAAAGGAAACAACTATTAATTTATCATTAGCATTAGAAAATTTCACGATCAAAGGAGATGCTACTCATCTGTCCAATGGGATGTATAATTTAATTGAAAATGCGTTGAAGTATTCGGGTGATTTTCCAAAAATTACGATTGCTACTTTTTCCGAAAATGGAAATAATATTATTTCAGTTAAAGATGAAGGGAAAGGCATTGCTAAAGAATTTCAAGGAGAAATATTTGATCGATTTTTTCGAGCGCAAAAAAATGATCAATATAAAGGTAAGGGATTTGGCATCGGGTTGAGTTATGTTAAAGCCATCGTGCAAGCGCATGGAGGGAAAATTATTTTAAATGAAAACTATAAAAATGGCTGTGAGTTTTTGATAACATTTCCTCATTAATCAGTTTTAATTGTCAGTAATATGAAGAAAATATTATTAATCGAAGATGATGAAAGTTTTGGGTACATCTTAAGTGAATATTTAGAGTTGCATGATTTTGAAGTGACTTGGGCAAAGTCAGGAGAGGAAGGTCTGAAGAAAGTGGAACAGTCCATTTTTGGATTAGGTATTTTTGACATTATGCTACCTGGCCAAAATGGTTACGAAGTGGCTGAAAAAATAAAACGAAGATATCCTGATTTGCCTTTTATTTTCTTGAGTGCGAAGTCCTTGAAAATAGATAAACTAAAAGGTTTTAAGATTGGAGCGGATGATTATATCACCAAACCAGTTGACGAAGAATTACTTTTAGCAAAAATAAAAGCTCTATTAAAGCGGAATATTAAATCAGAATCTACCGATGATATTTTTAAAATTGGAAAATACCAATTCACTTTTAGTATTCAACAATTGGTTTTCGAAAATGAAATAACCAATCTCACCAAACGAGAATCTGAGCTCCTGCGAATGCTTTGTCAAAATGAAAATCAACTCCTCCCTCGAAAAAAAGCGCTTCGTGAAATCTGGGGAGCGACTGATGAATTTAGCCGAAAAAGTATGGATGTTTTTATTTCTCACCTGCGAAAATATTTATCCCAAGACGCACGAATACAAATCAACAATGTACATGGGCAAGGATTTATTTTCAACATCGAAGATTAGATGATTTAGGAAATAAAAGAATAGTGGTAATCAATGGTTTGCTAATATTTTTTTAGTAAAATTATATTCTAGCTTATTAAATTTATAGGCAATAATGTTCTTTTTATTTTAAATAATTCAATATATTTATTGACTTAAAAGTAAATTACAAAAGGTAATAAGCACCGATTCCTAAAAAAATATTAATTAACAAAACCATTTTTAATATGAGTAAAATTGACAATCCTATGTTTGGAAAAGTTGGGGCGTTTTGGGTGAAGGGAAATAATGAACCTTTTTATGGTATAACTGAGGCAAAGAAATATCAGTATGATCAAGGAGGCGATGTCTTAAATTACAAAGGAAAAGTTGAGATTCATGATCCTGAACCTAACATCGCTATTTGTTCACAATGTGGTACTAGAATTCACGGTAAAACAGCTGGAGAAACTAGTATTTGTGAGGGATGCACACCTACTTCACCTCAGGTAGAAGTAAAAAAAGAGTCAAAAGGATTTTGGAGTATGTTTGGATTGGGATAATGATCTCTTTTTAGAAAAACGAAAAAAGTGTATTTGTATGTTTTGCAAATGCACTTTTTTTTTGAAGTACTTTTTGTAATTTCAGCAAAAAAAAACATTATGATGAAATCGACTTTTCTAGTTCTTTCTCTTTTTATTTTTTGTCAACTTTCTTTTTCCCAAAAATTATATTTTCCTCCTCAAAATGAATGGACAACTCAGTCTCCAGCTGATTTTGGCATTAATGCTGATCAACTAAAAAAAGCTGTTGACTTTGCAGAAGCCAATGAATATAGTGGCTCTAGAGATTTGAGAGTAGCTATTTTGGAGGGGTTTTCATACGAACCTTATCATCAGATTTTAGGGAAAACTAAAAAACGAGGTGGTCCGGCTGGAGTAATTTTAAAGAATGGTTACATCGTGGCGCAATGGGGAGATGTTGATCGAGTAGACATGACTTTTAGTGTGACCAAGAGTTATTTATCCACTATTTGTGGTTTGGCAGTAGATGCAGGATTGATTTCAGATGTGAATAATAAAGTGGGTGAAATGATTTGGGATGGAACTTTTGATGGAGTTCATAACAATAAAATTACGTGGGATCATTTATTGACTCAATCCTCTGATTGGTCGGGGACTTTGTGGGGTGGAAAAGACTGGGCAGATCGTCCTCCCAAAACAGGAGGAGTTGATGATTGGAAAATTAGAAAATTTAGCGAGCCAGGAACGGTGATGGAATACAATGATGTACGAGTGAATGTTTTAGCTTATTCATTATTGCAAGTTTGGCGAAAACCATTACCACAAGTTTTAAAAGAAAAAGTGATGGATAAGATCGGTGCTTCCCCAACATGGCGATGGTATGGTTACGAAAATTCATTTACCAATGTTGATGGAATTATGATGCAATCTGTCAGCGGAGGTGGCCATTCGGGTGGTGGACTTTTTATCAATACTTTGGATCACGCTCGTTTTGGTTTGTTGTTTTTGAGAAATGGAAATTGGGAAGGACAACAAATAATTTCTAAAGATTGGGTGAAAGCTGTCCAACAACCTTCTAAGCCAAATCCAAGTTATGGCTACATGTGGTGGAATAATCAACCAGGGAAAAGGCATTGGGAAGGCGTTTCAGAAAAGGTATATTATGCTGCTGGATTTGGGGGGAACTTTATTGTGGTTGATGAAGAACATGACTTGGTGATCGTGACGAGGTGGTTGGAACCAAAGAAAATAGGAGAGATGGTGAAGTTGGTGATGGCTGCGGTGGAATGAGCATAACGAATATCGATTTAAGAACAAGAATTTGAGAAGTGGTCTTAACCAGCCAGTTCGTCAAACTTCTCAAATCCTGATTTAATATAGTCAAGTAAAAGTTAAAAAATAA
>CAYGRM010000544.1:0-3583 GCA_964352225.1 uncultured Saprospiraceae bacterium
ATATTCTTGAGTGCTGCTGTTATCAGCACTTGGTTTGTCAAAGAAGCATGAAGAAAAGTTTTTAACGAGTGTTTGTTATAAAAATGAATACATTGTTAAATGAATTCTTTTTCATGTGGCTTTCAACTGGTTATGTTCTTGTTTGCCATAAAAACTATAATTCTCCATGCTTTGTAAAAACCTAAGCAACTCTTATGCTTATGTATCTTAAATCTTTATTTAAGATTTGAACCTGTCTATTTGGCAAGTAGATGCTTTTTTTAAATTATTTCTTTTCTATTCATCGTCTATTCGTTGTCCGTAATTCATATTGTAAAATTCAGCTTAATAACTGGATTTCCCAAGGAACTGGTATGGACAAGGCTATGACAGGGGTAGGACAAAACTTAGACAGGTTTGTTAAAATCAGTTAAAATGCTTGAAAAATGGAGGTTTTGGGAAATGATTCGAAAAAAACAAGGTAGGACAGGTTGTTTTAACACTAATATTTAGGAGAAAGCTGAGACTAGAATAGTCTTTAAAATTCTCAATTAAAAATAGATAATTCTATACTAATTTAACTGATCCAAATATAGAATTCCTGCTACCTATGAGAGGTAGAAGCAACTAGTTCAGTTGTTAGGAATGGGAGCAATGCCATTAGTTAAATGAAAAGAAAAACTTCAAAGGAATTTTCCTAGTTGAAAATGGGATAATTGCATATCTAAATATAAGTTAATTAAGGATTATTTACACTAGTCAAAGATAATCCTCAGTACTAGCCTTAATAATAATTTTAGAATGCAAATATATTAGGAGCAAAATGTAGTGTAATAGTAATTATTGTTATTCTTATTATAGTGAGAGGCCTTTTTGATAATTCATTAACCTAACCATCAAAAGTTTTTGGTTTTTAGACAAATCCTGTGAACTTTTGAGATACGTTTTTACCACGTAAGTACACAGGTATATTGAAAACTATAATTGTTCTGGGGACTATGTTTTCTATGTGTCTATGCGGTAAAAAATACTAACGTTATTATTGGAGTTCCTAAAATTCACGAGAATTGACTAAGAGTCAAGTTTTTTTACTCAAAAAAAATCCCGATAGCACAAATTGAAGCTATCAGGACAAACAACCTATCACACGTTCTTTAAATAATTTTATCTCATTAAAAGGGGAGTTTCATATTTCAATACCCCAAATCTCATTTAGTGATTGTTTTCTGCCTTCCTTGGTTATTTGGGAGTTTGGAAGCATCAAAACAGAAACTCCAGTAAGTGGTTATTTTCTGTTTTCGTGTTTTTGTTTTTAAAAAAGTTAGTTATGGAATGATCGCTTCATTGCATCCTTTTGACGACTTTTAAAATCGAGGATAAACTGTAGTGATTTTTGGAAAAGAGTAAAAATGATTCTAAAATATTTTCGCATGATAAGTGTGTTTTGGTTTTTGAAAAAGATTAAGATGAGGTAAAGCCTCTTTTTTTATTTTAAAAAAGTAAGACAGCATTTAAGTTCCCTTACTTTGAAATTGTCAAATACGGCGTGGAATAAGTTTTTTGATAATAATAGAAGATCAAAACGCTGATTCCACGACCGAGAAAAAAACCTAACTAAAACCCTATATTCTTTAATGATTAATTAAGAACGGTAAATGATTGATTATTTTAACCGTCTTTTTAATTCATTGTATTTTTTGAGTTTGGAATAAATATTTGATCTTAAACATTTACTCTTAATCGTCTTTTCGATTCATAATTCAAATTTCAGGGTAATAACTAGTTTTCCCAAGAAATTGATATGGACAAGCGTTGGACTGGGGTTGGACAAATCTTAGACAAAAGGCAGAAAAGCTAGTTTTTTGGGAAAAAAGAGAGAAAATGAAGGCTTAAAACTTGCAGAAGGCATACAATTATACTGGTATTTTTCAAATATTTATTTTCCTTATAAAGTCAAAAATGAGAGGAAAATGGATCAAAACAACGGTTTTTTGAATAGATATTATCTTTATTTTTAATAAAGAAGCCGTATTTTTTTCTGAAAAAGATTAAGGGCTTTACTGGAAAGTATTTTCAGTATATCTTTGTCTTATCAAAAGAAGCAAACGCGAATATGATTGAAACAAACACAAACAATTCTATTCTTTAAAGCTTTATGATAAAATCCCCCAACCGTATTTTTTTTTCATACCGAATAACAATTAATCCAAGTTTTAAAAAAATCGTATTTCTTAATTGAAATTTCGATAAGATTTTTGCTAAGTCATCTAATTGATTTAGATAAATACAATTATTATTTTATTAAAAACAAAAGATCAAATTGTAACCCTTGAGACTATCATTTATCCCCTCTTTTTGACAGGATCTTAATTGTCAAAAAAATAGTTCTCAATCCGCTATATAATGAATTTCAAATCAGCACAACTGGTAACAAAGGTTACTAGGTTGACTGGAATTTTCATCTCATAATCTTCATTTCGGCTTTAACTTAAATTTTATAATATTATTAATTCACTCAAAATTTTAATTTCCATGAAAAAGACAATCGTAACAGCAATGTTATTTTTCGCTCTACTATTTGTGGGTGTTCAAAACGCAAGTGCTCAGTATGTAAACAATGATAATGCTACCATTATCTTGAATACTGAAGTACAAACAATATTGGACAACCCTAACTACACAAATGGCTCTAACAAAGGAGCTACGTACCAATACCTTGATAACAAGGTGAATTTCTTCACAGTTGTAAAAGACAGAATTGCAGCTGGATCTACTGTTGCAGTAGCTATTCAGGAAGGTGTAATGCTGACTAATACTTCTGTTAGTGGTACTTCTGGTAAGTGGGTAACTGCTAAGCCAGGTAAATTACCTTCTCTTACTCCTCTTCACCAAGAAATTATTGGATTATTAACTCAGTAATTATTGGACTATTCAATTAATCGATTACAATTTTTTAACTTAAATGATTTTAAATCTCATGAAAAAATTAAATACTAAATTTTTCAGTTGTTTGTTCACATTGGCCATGCTACTTTTTTCTGGCTCAATGATGGCACAAACATTCACAGGAACGGGTAATCCGCAATCAATCCCAGTAACAGGGACTGGTGGATTTCCTTGTACAGGAGGCCCTACTACTTCAGTTGCTACTTCAACATTAGTTGGAACTATTGGTACTGATTTTAATATCTTATCTGTAGATATAAACCTTACCCATACTTGGGATTCTGATTTGGAGATTGATTTGATCTCTCCGAATGGAACTATTTGGGACTTGTCATCTGATAATGGTGGTGCTGGTGATAACTTCACTAATACTTCTTTTCAAGACGGTTTTCCTTCAATCACTACTGGTTCTGCTCCTTTTACAGGAACATTCCAAGCAGAACAAGGGCCTTTTGCTACTGGTTTTGCTGGTGATAATGTAAATGGTGCTTGGACATTAAGTATCTGTGATGATGCAGGTGGTGATGTAGGTACATTATTATCTTATTCTATTACTTTCGCAGCGCCATGTGCTATTAATGCACCTGCGCCTATAGTAATTAGTAATGACCCAGGTATTTGTGGTGCAAATGTAACTTTGATTGCAACTGCTCCTACT
>CAYGRM010000545.1:0-3577 GCA_964352225.1 uncultured Saprospiraceae bacterium
GTATATTATACATGTGAATTTTCTTGTTTTACGAAAGTTTATCATTTTATGATGGTCTGATTTTTGAATTGTCAAAACATAAACAAAAAGTATTGCGAGAATAATTTTTGTTTATTACATTTGTGGCAAATTCAAGTATTATTTTCTTTAATTTATAAAAAACAATTATTGACTTGAATCGTTTTCATTTAACATTTTTTCATCACTATATTTCATTATCGTAATATGTATTGGACATTAGAATTAGCACATCATCTTGAAGAGGGTCCTTGGCCGGCAACACGAGATGAATTAATTGATTACGCTATCCGTTCGGGTGCGCCCCTAGAAGTAATTGAAAATCTTCAAGCCATGGAAGATGAAGGAGAGATTTACGAAAACATGGAGGACATTTGGCCTGACTATCCGCGAAAAGATGATTTTCTTTTCAACGAAGACGAATATTAATCTCCTTTTTTAATAGAAATATCAAATTATCATCTAGTCAACTAATCTTGATTTGAGATGAGTTGATTTATGCATTATAGACTTAAAAAGGTTTTACAATCGAGGATTGTAAAACCTTTTTTTTATTACCTATCCAAGCCAAGCAATTTTTTAAATTATAATTATTCTTAATTTATTCGTAACCTATTTAACTTATCTCTGTTAAATGTATAGTTTAAGTCTTTCTAAAACAATGCCCTAACTTTTACTTCCAATTGGGTATTTTTTTAGAAAAAAATTTAAAAAAACACGTCACGTATTATTCAATATTTTTTTCACCAAAATTTCATTCTTTGATCATACAATTATTGATTATTCTAGAGGAAAACAGGATTTATTTTCAATATTAAAAATAAAAAACACCTGTATTCCTCTTATTATCAATGAATAATGGTCACTTAACTGTTTAGCAGTAAAAAAAAACCATATTTATAATATCTTCAAAAAGTATTATAAATTAAAAAAAAGGCATAAATTTTGAACATCTGTGACATAAAAGTTAGTACTTTTACAAAAAACACCACTAAATTTAGGGATATCACAAATAAGTATACTATACATGAAAAATCTCATAGAAATCTCCAGAATCGTTACGAAGAAGAAAGTTAGAAAAATTGAAATTTTTGACGATCATTCCCTAAAACATAAAAACAGTAAATTCAATGAATTTTATGAAGCCTTAATGGCTAATAAATTTAAGAACGACCGAGATGCTGCTTCCTTCCTTTATGATTGTAGTCCAACTGATGATAAATATCGACAACTCAAGTCACGTTTCAGAAAAAGATTATTGAATACACTTTTCTTTTTAGATGTGAACTTACCTTCTACTTCTAATTATGATCGTGCTTATTATTCATGTAATAAAGACTGGACATTAGTAAAAATCTTAATGTCGAACGAAGCTATTCATACTGCTTCTGCTTTGGCTCGACAGATCTTGACTACAGCTCTGAAGTTTAAATTTGCCGATGTAATCGTTAACTGTGCTCGAATTCTTCGTCGATATGCAGCCCAAACTGGGGACGAAAAGAATTACGAAATCTACGATCAACACAGTAAACAATTTCAGAATGTATTAGATGCAGAAATTCGCTCAGAAGAATTATACCAACGGGTAATCATGAATTATCATAAACCGGTAGGTAAAGCTTCTGATTTAGAAGAAAGAATTGGAACCTACTGTGATGCCTTGGTGGGGCTTTCTGAAATCTATGACTCACCGATTGTCATTTATAATATGTACTTGGTCTGGGCATATAGATATGAAATGTTGAGAGATTTTGATGCAATGTTAGAAGTTTGCAACAAAGCAGAAAAATACATTGAGGATAATCCTGCTTTTTATCAAGATGATAAATTAGCCACTTTCCAGATGAAAAAGATGTCAGCGTATCTTCATTTGAGAGATTGGAAAAATGGAAAAATCAATGCAGAAAAATGCCTACAATCCTTTCCAAAAGGAAGTTCTACTTGGTTTAACTTCATGGAATACTATCTTCTTCTCGCTATTCATACAGAGAATTATATTAATGCCTTGGCAATTTTCAATGATGCTTCGACCCTTTCCAAGTTTAAAAAATTACCAACCCGTTCGCGTGAGAAATGGAAAATTTATGATATTTTCTTGAATTATATTATTGAAAGCCAAGGAGATACTAATCCTGTATTATTAACCCAACGACGTAAGAATTTCCGAGTTTCTCGCTTCATCAATGACCCTGTTTTATATCCAAAAGATCAACGGATATTCACAGTTTTGATGGTGACTGCTCAGATGTTATTCCTAATAGAAAAGAAAAGTTATAACAATGCATCAGAGCGAATTGATCGATTGAAAAGTTATGCAAATCGTCAATTGAAAAAAGAAGAATACTATAGAACCATTCAATTTATCCGATTGCTTCAACAATTAGTGAAAGCTGATTTCCAAATAGAAAACCTAAGCAACGTAGATAAGTACTACAATCGCTTAATTGAAAATCCATTTTTCTATCGAGGTTTAATTTCAGAATTGGAAGTTCTACCCTATGAAAAACTATGGAATATGATTCTTGCAAGACTTTAATTCCATTTTTTATGAAATAAAAAAAGACTTACTCCTACATTTATAGAGTAAGTCTTTTTTTTGCAGAAAAAAATTTCGGAAAAACCTAGAAGTAAATATTAAATTTGTGCGATAGAATTGAAATGAAGCACTTAAAATAATAAAATTAACCTCCCAATTTTGAAAAGAATAATAATTACCATTGATGGGCATTCTGCCTGCGGAAAGTCTACTCTTGCAAAAGCATTAGCTACTGAATTAAATTATGGATACATTGATACCGGTGCCATGTATCGGGCTGTCACTTATTACTTTTTGGAAAATAGAGTAAATATCCAAAAGACTGCTGATCTAGAAAAAGCACTTAAAAGAATAAATATCACTTTTAAAAGTACGGTCGGTGGAAATCGTACATTTTTAAATGGAAAAGATGTGGAAGATGTGATCCGCAAAATGTTTGTTTCCAAAAATGTCAGCCACGTCGCAACTATTAGTGCCGTACGAAGAGTAGTCGTTAAACAACAAGTGGAAATGGGAAGACTCAAAGGTATCGTAATGGAAGGACGAGACATTGGTACAGTTGTTTTTCCCAATGCGGAATTAAAAATATTTTTAACTGCTGATGAAGATGTTCGAACTAAACGTCGATATGATGAATTGATGAAGAAAGGTCAAAAAATAAGTATGAAATCAATTAAGGATAACTTACTTGAACGAGATCATATTGATTCTTCCCGAAAAGATAGTCCACTTAAAAAAGCGGAAAAAGCTATTCTTATTGATAATTCTAACTTGACAGCAAATGAGCAATTAGCTATGGTCTTAGCGCTATCAAAAGCAAGAATCAAGAGACTTACTGATGCTGAAAATAGAAGTCAACAATCTACTCCTACAAAACAAAACACAACTCAAAAAAACACCCAACAAAATCAGCCTGCTAAAAAAGTTGACAATCAAAAAACTAAATCTAGCCCTAAAAAAAAAACAAATCAACCTGATCAAAAAAATCAAAACACAGAACAAAAAAATACACAACAAAATAAG
>CAYGRM010000546.1:0-3577 GCA_964352225.1 uncultured Saprospiraceae bacterium
TTTTTTATTATGAAGTCATTGAAAAACTGGAGGAAGATTATGGCGAAATGCAATTCAATAATAATTACTATTTAGAAATAAATAGTCTGCTTGCGGAGTACATGGATTTTGATGAAAAAGGAGATTTAATCAGAATTAATCCACCTAAAAATTTATCACAAATAGAGCAGAAAAAATTGCTCAGCTACCTCTGGCGAATTGAAGGTAATCGAAAATATATCCTTAGATATTATGATTTAATGAAAGGAAAATTAGATCATTTAATCGATTCTATTAATGAAAACACTTAAAAAATAGCAACAAAATTAACAACAAACAGCATTAAACAATAAAAAACAACAATAAAACTTGTTTTTTTACATTCTTAATTGGTAACTTTAAATTATCAAACTCAAAACAAAATTTGATTTACCATGAAATTACCTTTCGCCGAAGCCTTCGAAGTGCTCCAAGAACGTGATGAACATTTTGAAAAGATCACGCAAGAAACTTATCCTGCCAACATCATTAGTGCTCAAATTTTAATCATTGCACTTTTCTCATTTGGCTACGGCTTAATTATGGGAAGTTATAATAGTTGGATGCAAGCAATATCATCAGGTGCGAAGTTGACTTCTTTGCTTTTTCTGACCCTGATTATTTGTTTCCCTTCCTTTTATATCGTCCAATTAGTTCTGGGTTCTAAAGTCAAAATCAAACAATTAGCCGTCATGATGTTAAGTGGTTTTTTGATGACGACGACCATCATGTTGGCATTTGCGCCCATCGTTTTGTTATTTCAATTATCAGGCGACAATTATAATTTTCTTAAATTTTTGCATGTTGGCGTTTTTGTATTTTCGGGATTTTTCGGAATGCGTGCAGTTTTGGATGCTTTGAGAAATTCATTTGCAGAGCAAGGAGTTTATCCGCAAATTGGCTTAAGCATTTTTAGAGTTTGGGTAATTATTTTTGCGTTTGTTGGAATTCAATTGGCTTGGAATCTACGACCATTTGTAGGCTACAAGGATATGCCTTATGAATTACTTAGAAAAGATACGCAAGGTAATTTTTATTCAAGTATGATGAAATCCCTTGGAGAAATGATGGGTGCTTCTAATATCAAAAAACCTCAACAACCTAATCAAGGTGATTCTCCTGAAAAACCAGAAAATGATCCACCAAAACAATTAGAGGAAACCGTTATAGAAAAACCACAACCTGAATCTAGTGAACCGACACAAAATGATTCACAGAAAAAAGATTAATTTTACAAATCACTTAATCTTTGAATTAGAGCATTAATTAGATGTTGAAAATTTTGAACTAAGTAATTGGTCATTATTAAATATAGAATTTTGACGAGGGAATTTTTTTGCCAGTTTTTTCAAAAAAATCCCTGCCTGTCGGCTGGCAGGATTGCATACCCTCGGTCTGGAATTATTTTTTTGGAGGAAATGGCGGAAAAATAGACCGTCAAAAACTATATTTAATATTGACCAGTTACTTATATAAGACATTTAAGATCATATAAGCCCACCACTAAAAAAACTTTTATACTCTTAAATGCCTTATATGGTTAAAAAATGCACTAGACTTTTTAATTTTTTTTGTCTAAAAATAGAACTATGCATGGGGAAATAATGACTATCGAGGATGTGGCAAAATACCTGAAATTAAAACCACAAACCATTTATACTTGGGCGCAAAAAGGGAAAATACCCGCGGCCAAAATAGGCAAGGAATGGCGTTTCCGAAAGGACTTAATCGATGCATGGTTCAATGAACATATCCAAGAACAATTTCAGCCGATTGTTGAAAAAATGAAAAAAGAGAAGGAAGAAAAAGAGAAAAACCAATAAACTCATCTCGTAACTTTTCACACTCCAAGTCGTCTTTTAAATTCAGTTTAACCTCTAACAAGTAAAGCATGAATTTCAAGACCATCCTATATTTCCTTATTTGCATCAGTTTTACTTTTTGCAAAAACGAAACATCTAACTCCAAAGAAATTACTCTCCATCCAAATTCAGCCAAGTTAGATGAATACTTTACGGCATTGACTTCTATGAAAGAATTTAATGGATGTGTTCTCGTTCAGCTAAATGGAGAAGAAATTTTCAAAAAGGCATTTAACCTTACCGAACAAAAAGACAGTAGTTTATATGTGACTACTGAAAGTCAATTTGATGTTCGTTCCATTTCAAAATTGATGGCAAAGGCAAGTATTATCCAATTGGAACAAGAAGGGAAAATCAAACAAACAGATTTACTAAATAAATTTATTCCTGATTTTCCTAATGGAGAAAAAATCACCATCAAGCATTTGATGAACCATCAATCTGGGCTTCCACGCGAGTTTGTTGATCTACAACAAAACGAATTTGATTTGACCATCGAGCAAGTAATTGATTTGGCAAAAAAACAAAAATTAGAATTTCAACCAGGAACAGAAACTCGATATTCGAATGTAGGATTTCAGGTTTTATATTATATCATTGGTCAAATTACGAATACTTCTTTTTCTCAAAATATTAAATAACTCTTTTTTGATCGCATACAAATGGATAATTCTGGAGGTCATTTTTATGCCAACAATAGTAACTTAACAAATTATGCTTACGGTCATGAATTAAATGATGAGGGAAAAATAATTGCGATCAAAAAATTCCAACCTGAGGAATTAAAAATGGGAAAGATTTATTCCACGGTAGATGACTTGACGACCTTTTTAAATTATTTGGATGATGAACCATTTCTTTCAAATCTAAAAAACAAGAATGGCGTCATTGGTCATGCAGGAGGGACAGACGGAAAACTCGCCTACCTTCATTCCAATCCTGAATTGAAATATAAATTCGTTTTTTTGACAAATTACGATGCCATTCCATTCCAAAAAATAATCGAAGATGTACAAAAAATTTTGGAAGGAAAACCTTACGAAGTTCCTAAAGAAGTAACTCGAATTGTCATCAAACTTCCAGAGGAAGTTTTAAAAAAATATGTAGGCGTTTATGATTTTGAAGAAATTGAACATCTGATTTTGGAAGTAAAATTAGAGGAAGGAAATTTGGTGGTTTATCAAGATGGTGAAAATAGTGGCACCTTATTTCCTGAAAATCAAACAGTATTTTTCTCTGATAAAAAATCTGCGGAATCATTCGAATTTATAAAAAAAAATGAGAAGAATTTCTTCGATGCTATAATGGATTTTAGAGGAGCAAAATGGAAAGGGGTCAGGTTATAAAACCTATAAAGAACTTAATTAAAAATAAGTTTAAATTTGTTGTTTTTCAACCAAATACAATAAACTATTTTAGCACTATAAAATGAAACATATTTCTTTTCCCATAACATTATTCACCTTAATTTTTATTTTCCTCGCCTCCCCTATTTTTTCCCAAAGAAAAATAGACTACACCTATATTGAGGTAAGCAAGTCTGATATCAAGTGGTGGAATAATTTAGACGAACAATGGCAATTAATTTTTAATCGAAAAGTCGGCATCGGAACTGAGGTGACTCAATCGAAGTTAGATCAATTATTTTCAGAAACTGAAATTGCCATAATTGGAAAAAACATTACCGATCTAAAACC
>CAYGRM010000547.1:0-3573 GCA_964352225.1 uncultured Saprospiraceae bacterium
ATGCTCAAGGTGAAAGTGATATGCAACTCTTAGCTTACATCGCTTCAATCAATCAATATAGCGAACATCCTTTAGCAGAGGCGACGGTACATTTTGCGAAAGCAAAAAATGTGCAATTCCTTACGTCAGATAATTTTGAAGCAGTAATGGGAAAAGGAGTTATCGGCAACGTCGATGGGAAAAAAATTGCTTTGGGAAATAAAAAACTGATGGAACAAGTCAGCGCAAATTTATCCAATGAAATAGACCAAGCAATTATCGTGGAGCAAAATTTAGGGAAGACCGTTTCTTATCTTTCCGTAGATGAAAAGGTGGTAGGATTTGTCACCATCACCGATGCGATTAAAGAAACCAGTAAGGAAGCGATTCGCTTACTCCAAGAAAAAGGGATTGACGTAATTATGTTGACGGGTGATAATAAAAGAACTGCAAAGACCGTAGCCGAAGAATTGAACTTAGCGAGTTTTCAAGCAGAATGTTTGCCAGAGGATAAATTGAATGTGATTAAAAAATTACAAGCCGAAGGTAAAGTCGTTGCAATGGCAGGTGATGGAATTAATGATGCACCTGCATTGGCGCAAGCAGATATTGGAATTGCGATGGGAACGGGAACGGATGTAGCAATTGAAAGTAGCGAGGTAACTTTGGTCAAAGGGGACTTGATGGGAATTGTAAAAGCTAAAAATCTAGGAACAGCGGTAATGAGAAATATTAAGGAAAATTTATTTTTCGCCTTTATTTATAATGTGTTGGGTGTTCCGATTGCGGCAGGAGTCTTGTATCCATTTTTTGGGATTCTTTTGTCTCCGATGATAGCTGCTGCTGCGATGAGTTTTAGTTCGGTTTCGGTTATTGCGAATTCGTTGCGGTTGAGAGGGGTTAGTTTAAAGTAAGTTTTCAAAAAAAAAGTTAGAAAAGCGGATAACTCTAAAAAAGTTATCCGCTTTTTAAGTCTTAAAATTTCACAAATTGTCTTGCCAACTGCTGAGTACCTAATGAGTTTTGTACTTGTAAAAAATACAAAGCAGGAGGTAATTCACTTACATCCAATTCGATAGAATTATTTCCAGAAACTATTTTTTCTAACATTACTTTTCCGTCAACATTAATTACCTTAAAAATTAATTCTTCTGAATAATTATATTGAACTCGCAAAGATTGTCGAACAGGATTAGGAGAAATTTCTAATTCAAAAATATCATCGAGATTTTGAATAGCCACAACTCCGTCATCTATCAGATTATTACAATCATTATCTAAATTATCGAATACTTCCATAGCGGAGGGATTGATATCTGGATTAGTATCATCACAATCTTCATTATTGGATACGTAACCTGTTGGAATTGTAAATGAACAGGATTGAACTATGCTATCAATATTTCCATAGCCATCTCCATCGCTATCTAAGAAAAATTGAAAGATAGGTAAACCGTCATCAACTAAGTCGTTACAATTATTATCAATTCCATCACAAGTTTCTGCAATATTTGGATTTATATCAGCATTGTTATCATCACAGTCTTCATAATTGTAAAATCCATCATTGTCTTCATCTACAAAAAATAACGATTCAGCTAAATCAAAAACATCTAGTGCTATATTAATCCCAATTAGCCTTCCTGGAATATCATCAGCAGGAGGATGGATACCTCCCCATATTCGAGATAAGCTAGTTTGGTCAGAGGCATCTTTATACTTTGCCCATTGCAAAGTAATATCGATACTTGGACCATCTTCAAAAACTAAAAACTCATTCATCGGGGCTTCAAACTCACCCATACCGCCTGGGAAATATTCATCTCCAGTCATAAAAGCAAGTACTTCTGCGGCAGCTCTTGAAAAAGTAGAATGCCCTGAAATATATCCTCCAAAATTTGGACTAACAAAAGTAGGTCGTTGATATGGAAACCAATTTTCTCCAAGAATCCAACCTACCCCGGCATAAGTAGAATCGGGATTGGTAATATAATCGGGTCCTCGCCAAGCATATAATTTTACTTTTCCAACATGTTGCAACGAGTCTCCTGCAAGTGCATCAGTTGAATCTACCAATTCAATAAAACCAGATTCTAAAGTGATTCCACCAGGATGATAACTTGGTAAAGTTGGGTCAGAACTTTGCCCATATTCAATCATTGCTCTAATGGCAGCAACGGGTCGAATATAATCATACCAACCTTTGATACCCCATGAAGTTACTGCTGAATCATGCATCGCACCGCCAAGCATCAGGTAGGCTTTGACATCCCATTCTAACTCGTCAACAAGGTCGCCTTGTCCACGGTATCTTCTTTCAAAATCAGGATGGTCATGCACATAATTCATGATAGTTACCCAATGCCCAGGTGGAGTTTCTGATTTAGGGCCATCTGCCCAAAATTCAGCAAGGACTCTTGCATAGTCTCCTCTAGGAACTAATTGAGGAGTATAAGGTTGTCCTGTTGCTGGATTAATGGAATAGCCAGTACTGGGGTCACCTCCTTCAAGTCGATTATAAAAATCAGGAAGTTCGGTAATCGAAGTTGGATATACATTATCAGGAATATTACCAAGTGTTGCAGGTGAAATATCAACCATCACACCATCTGTTGGGTCAAGATGTGAAGACCATAATGACACCATTGAAAATCCCCATTTATATTCTTCTGAAAGCCCTCCAACTGTTGTGGTATCTAGGTAGGGAGGAGCACTAGGGTCATGATAAACCCAATAGTCAAAACCATCTCGTTCATAGATGTTAGCATCATCAGGCGAAAGTGCAAAAGGGGTAACTTGTCCCCATTCGGGACCTAAAAATTCTGGAGTATTAAAAGGAATTACATTTCCAGATTGGTCAATAAATACATCTAAGGTCAAAGGCTGCCAACGGTTCGGGTCAACAAAATCTGGATTCCCAGGGAAAGCCATCACTAAAGGTGGATTTACAGGTTGGTAGGATACATTATTATATCCTATCTGCTCATTTGAACCATCTTGGAAACCAAAAGTTATTAGACATTGGGCGATATAATTCCCAAGTGCTGCTGGACTTCCATTCGTATAATCTACCGAGATAACATTGGTATCATAACCAAATTCAGCCATCAAGGAATCGAACTTAACTAAGGTTGAAATGGCACCAGGTGAAAACTGAAAGCGATGTCGAAGCAAGCGATAGGCAGCATAACTAATCGTTTCCTTTCGTGCAGCTTCCACATCTGTAGGAATAGGGATACCATCAAATGGACAGACAAAACCATCTACTGTTTTGCCTAATAAAAAAGGTTGAGCTATGGTATCATAAATTGCCCATGCATCATACATGGCAACTGAGGTATGAAAAAGATTCCGAGAATGAACGGTTGGTCTAGCCAAATCATTTCGAATTCCATTTAGTAATACTTCACTCCATTCTCTTGCGACAGAGTGTTGAGCATTAACTGGGTTAGGTAGATTTATGAAAAATACAATAATACCTAATTTGATAAAAGCCTTTAGAAGAAAATTATTCATTATTTTAGTACTTAAAATTATATTTAAAATGGCGTTTTATACTCCTCATTATTCAAAAAAGTCTCATCCGTCAGCGTA
>CAYGRM010000548.1:0-3546 GCA_964352225.1 uncultured Saprospiraceae bacterium
TCGATGGACGTTGAACGTTAGACGTTTTACGTTCTCCCATACAACTTCATTTAGATTAAAGTCTAATCATTCCGAACCAAAGGAGGTGGTTACGTTTTTTACTTAGATGATTGAAAACAATCAGTTTCATGCTTTCCAAAATGGGTTTATAATCTGCCTAAATCTACTCTGTCTGTGTCATTAGTGTTCTATCAAAACCACTCATCATTTTTTACTGCCACTCATCATAATTCCAATAATAATTGATATTTTACTTTCTACATTTGAAGTATTAATAAACATCAAATATTAAATATCATGAAAAAATTAATGGTTCTTCTTCTTTTAGCGATTTCAAATTTTATCAATGCTCAAAATGTTTTGGGGGGTTGGAATGGTGCAATAGAGGTGCAAGGGATGCAGTTGCGTCTCGTTTTTCACATTACTGAGGATGGTGAAAATTTGAAAGCAACAATGGATAGTCCTGACCAAGGTGCGAATGGAATTCCGGTGCAAAAAGTAGTTTTGGAAGGTAAAGAATTGACGATTGAAATGCCAAATATTGGAATGAAATATACTGCAACTTTGAATGATGATGGAACTGAAATCGATGGTACTTTTAACCAAGGGCCCATGTCTTTACCATTAAAAATGACTCGTGAAAAAGTAGTTAAAAAAGAACTAGTTCGACCTCAAGAACCTAAAACTTTTGATTATCAGCAAGAGGAAGTGAAGTTTGAAAATCCAAAAGGTGGACATCAATTAGCAGGTACTTTGACCATTCCTCCTGGTGGAAAATTTGAAGAAGTAGTGGTTCTGATCACCGGTTCTGGGCCGCAAGATCGGAACGAGGAATTGTTGGGACATAAACCATTTTTAGTGTTGTCAGATCATTTTACGAAGAGAGGAATTGCGGTACTCCGATACGATGATCGAGGGGTGGCAAAATCAACTGGAACTTTTAAAGGGGCAACTTCCAAAGACTTCGCTGACGATGCAAGTGCAGCAGTTTCTTTTTTGAAAAAAAGAAAAGATATGGCTGGGAAAAAAATTGGCTTGTGCGGACATAGTGAAGGTGGATTGATTGCGCCAATCGTGGCTAGTGAAAATGCTGACGTTGACTTTATCGTACTTTTGGCTGGGCCTGGAATAAAAATTCCTGACTTGATGTTGTTGCAAACGGATAAGATTTCGGAAGCAAATGGAGTGGATGAAGAGATGCGAAAAACGAATGCAAAAATCTCGAAGCAGGTGTTTAATTACATGTATGATCATCCGGAAATGAGTAAAGATGATTTAAAAAAGGGTTTGACGGAAATTTTGTCAAAAGGATTTGAGATGCTTCCTGCGAAAGAAAGGGAAGGGGAGAGTAAAGAAAAATTTATTGAAGGTCAATTGGGGACCATGCTCGATGATTGGTTTTTGTACTTCATGCAATTTGATCCTGCGGATTATTTGTCGAAGGTGAAATGTCCGGTCTTGGCAATAAATGGTGAGTTGGATTTGCAAGTGACACCTAAGGAGAATTTGGAAGGAATCAAAAATAGTTTAGCGAAAGCTGGAAATAAAAATGTTACTATTAAAGAATTTGAAGGCTTGAACCATTTGTTTCAAAAAACGGAAACGGGAGCGCCTTCGGAGTATGGAACAATGGAGGAAACCTTTAATGAGGAGGCGATGAAATTTGTGTCTGATTGGATTCTTGGGAGGTGATTTTTTTTTGCCAAAGACTTTGTTTGACTTTTTATGACTTCTCGCTGACTAATATCAAACTGTGAGAAGTCATAAAAAAAATCTAGCAAAGTCTGTGGCAAAATGATTACTACTAAATAAATGTTATGATAAAAACAGGAAATAGAAATTTTTGGATTGCTCAGATTATCGGTTGGACATTATTTATGTTGTCCAATTTTTTTGTGCAATCGACTGCCGAAATTCCATTGAAGTTGTTAGTGATGAATGCGGTAATTCCATTTGCAGTAGGACTCTTGGTGACGACGAGTTATCGGTTTTTTATCAAAAATAAAAAATGGAAAAATTGGAATTTTGGAAAAATGATATGGTTGATTTTAGGATCAACATTTTTATTAACCTCTGTTTTTGTAGTAATTACTTTTGGACTTTTTATATGGATTTTGCAAGTAGATGATTTTTCAATTCCGGGTTTTTTATCCAATTTTATGATATTTTTTATTATCATGTTGGCTTGGAATATGATTTATTTTTGTGTTCATTATTTTAATAATTGGACAAAAGCGGAAGTCGAAAAATGGAAACTGGCTGCCGAAATGAAAGACGCTCAACTAGGTTCTCTCAAGTCGCAAATCAATCCTCATTTTGTTTTTAATACCTTGAATAATATTCGTTCGTTAATTTTGGAAGACAAAGAAAAAGCTCGTGAGATGTTGTTGAATTTCTCGGATCTTTTTAGATATGCTTTAAAAAATAACGATCAATCAAAGGTGAGTTTGGCAGAAGAATTAAATATTGTCCATCAATATTTAGCGTTACTTTCTATTCAATATGAAGATAAATTGAGGTATAAAATTAAGGTGGATAAAGGATTGGAAGAAGCAGAATTACCACCGATGATGTTGCAACTTTTAGTAGAAAATGCGGTGAAGCATGGTATCTCACAATTCAAAGAAGGTGGTTCGATTTTGATAGATATTGATCGTGGCAATGGCTTTTTTAATATTAATGTAAAAAATACTGGCAACCTGAGGATGTCTGCAAAGTTAGGAGATAAGCTAGGCGTTGGTTTGGAAAACATTCGCAAGCGGTTGGATTTAATTTATAATGGAAATGCCAATTTAAAAATGTCAGAAGTCAATGAATTTGTTTTGGCTTCAATTAAAATTCCGATGGTATGAGTAATTGTTTAGTCGTTGAAGATTCCAGATTGGCTCGCAAAGAATTGGTTTCGATTTTGTCGGATCTTGATGCATTTGATGAGATCATGGAAGCGGAAAATGGAGAAGATGCAAAAGCATTGTTAGAAAAGTTTTCTCCCGAAGTAGTCTTTTTAGATATTCATTTGCCGGGTATGAATGGTTTTGAATTTTTGGAAAGTTTGGATCACATTCCCAAGGTGATTTTTACGACAGCTTACGATGAATATGCGATTAAATCATTTGATTATAATGCGATTGATTATGTCTTAAAACCCATCAAAAAAGAACGCTTGGAAAAAGCGATTGCGAAATTAAATTTAGGGAAAACGAAAACCAAGCGTACGGATTTTCCTACACAACAAATTTTTGTACGAGATGGAGAGAAATGTTGGTTTGTAAAAATTAGTGATATTCGGATTTTTGAGTCCGTTGGAAATTACTCGCGAATATATTTTGATGAAAATAAGCCATTGGTTCAACGGAGCTTAAATTACTTGGAAGGTGTGCTGGAAGAAAGCACTTTTTTTCGAGTGAATCGTCAGCAGATTATCAACCTTAATTTCATCGAAAAATTAGATACATGGTTTAATGGAAAATTAAAAATAACGATGAAAACGGGGGAGGAGATTGAGGTCTCGAGAAGGCGATCGAATGAGATTAAGCGGTTGTTTAG
>CAYGRM010000549.1:0-3505 GCA_964352225.1 uncultured Saprospiraceae bacterium
CAATTAAAAAATCAAAACTCGCTACCCTGAAAAAAGAACATCAAGAACAAGAAGAAAAAAAGAGTTTAAAATTAAAATGGATAGAGGCTTACGTTAACGAACAACTGAAATTTGATCCAAATCATTTTCAAAAAAAGGAAGACGAATTATTTGAAGTCGCAAAGGATGAATTGAAAAATCAATACACGACCTGGAAGGTATATTACGAAACTAATTTTATCGAACTTCCTTTTTCTAAAGAAGAGTTAGAAGCAAGTCAGGATGTTTTTATCTCCGAAAAAGATGAACAGGGTAGGGTAGTAAAAATTGACAACCCACCTCGAACCATGCAAATCTACCTTGATCGATTAATGAAAATAGAGCTTACAAAGCTGAATGAAAAAAACAAAGAGTCACCAGAAAAAATCCTTTCGAAGGGGCTTAACTCACTAATCGAAAAAAAACAAATCACTACCGCAAATGATTTGTACCAATTACTATTTAATCAAGCACCTACCGAAAGTTATGATCTCAAAAAATTATGCTTAGTCATTATTACCAATCAAATTAAAGTATATAATGAAGCATACTTTCAGTATGAAAATAGCGAAATCGACGAAAGTAGACTTCCAAACAAGAAATCAATATTTATGAACTACCAAGCTCGCGCTTGGGTCTGCAAATATTGTTATTAACTGATGTTACGCAGTTTTTGAAAAAAGACAATGAAAGCATAACTTTGAGTTATGCAAGATAAATTAGATTTATACACGGATTATCTACTGTCCAGTTTTGGTCAAACCTCAGCAACGGGTTTATCCCGTTTAGTAGATGGAGAAATATCACATGATAATGTAAGTCGTTTTTTATCAGGTAATGAATTCACTTCCAAGACCCTATGGCAAAAAGTAAAACCATTGGTTCGCAAACATGAAACAAAAGATGCATGTCTGATTTTCGATGATGTAATTGTTGAAAAACCGTACACGGATGAAAATGAACTGATATGTTGGCACTTTGACCATTCCAAAAGAAGAACGGTAAAAGGAATCAATATGCTCAATTCTTTTTATCATACTCAAAGTACAAACAATAGCGAACCACTTCGGATTCCAGTTGGATTTGAACTGATATTAAAAACGGTTCTTTTTTGTGAAATTGAAACCAAGAAGGAAAAGCGAATAAGTCCAGTCACTAAAAATGAATTGATGCAGGCGATGATAGCACAAGCGATTCATAACCAATTGAAATTCAAGTACATACTGGCTGATAGTTGGTTTGCCTCAGCAGCCAATATGCGTTTCATTCAAAAGAAAAAAAGTTTTTCATTTTTGATATGCAATCCAATCGAATGGTTGCATTGTCGGAACAAAACCGCAATGCAGGTCATTGGACAAGAATTGATGAAATAGATATACCTGATAATACTCCTGTGAAAGTTTGGTTGAAGGATTTGGAATTTCCCTTACTTCTAACCAAGCAGATTTTTACAAACAAGAATCAATCAATAGGAGTACGATTTCTGGTTTCTAATGATTTTAGCTTGTCTGATGATGACTTTACTACCCTCTATAAAAAACGATGGAGTGTAGAAGAATATCATAAAAGTTTAAAGCAAAATGCTGCTATTGCGAAGTCTCCAACTCGTATTGTCAAGACACAAAGCAATCACATTTTTGCTTCTATCATGGCATATGTCAAACTTGAAAAACTAAAGTTTTCTAGTCATTTAAATCATTTTGCCATGAAATCTAAAATTTACCTTGCTGCTAATAAAGCAGCTTTCAAAGAACTTGCTGCAATCAAAGCTAATGCCTTGACTGCGTAACATCAGTTATTAATTAATTTTATTTTTTCACAATTAAATTTTTTCATTATAGAATATAATTCCGAAAAACCAAACCAAACAACTTCAAAAGTTACCCTATCATGCAGGGTAACACCACAGCAAAAATTATTAATAGCTAGGCGTGCCAAAGAAAATGGAATGTCGCTAGCTGAATATGCTGGAACCAAAGTAATGCTGGATGATGACTTAATTCACAGGCACGATTATGAGCATACCAAACTTGAAAATGAGTACGTTATACTCTTATCCTGCAAACACAAGCTTATTGCAGTTTTGACAGATTGTTCGTTTTCTCGACATTTCATCGGTAGTTCATTTTCATTCATCTTTTCTAATCTTATCTGACTCGTCTTACCAAGCCTTTTCCTTAACGCTCGATACCAGAGAATCACTTCTTCAGCACCTTAA
Source organism: uncultured Saprospiraceae bacterium (assembly GCA_964352225.1). Taxonomy (GTDB): domain Bacteria; phylum Bacteroidota; class Bacteroidia; order Chitinophagales; family Saprospiraceae; genus CAJQQY01. The sequence goes on from CAYGRM010000549.1 coordinate 2,237, forward strand.
GGTGATTTGAAGACTCCGCCTGTACGACGTCTTCGGAGGACCTACCTCCATCTTAATTATAGCATTGGTTTCCGAAATTATTTGATGAATCAATTGTTTCGGTTTCCATTCAGAGCACACGCTTGCCCATAACGTCCCGCATAAATGGCGTTGCGAGCTTTTGCTCGCAATGAACATTTTATGCATTGTTACCTGTAGGTTTCATTCTTCAATTTGGAAATTTTTATTTTCCTTATAATTCCTCAAATTCATAGCTAAATCATTCATTGAGTGTTGCGTTGCAGCACCTTTAGCAGTAGAAAAGCTTAATCTAATTCGAATTAAAGCTGGGTCTTTAGTCTTAAAAAGAGGTGCTGGATAGAGTATGGTCATGAATTTTCGAGCAAAAGATAGAGCTTCACCACTTTCATAAATTCTATAAATTACAGCGTCTTTTTTATTGTTGTTTCTTCTGCTCTTGGGCTTTACATCATAGTACCCTGTTACTGGAGATGGGTCGAAAGCGTATACATGATTTATCTCTGGAATAGCGTATGCCATAAATTGAGCTAATCCACCCCCTAAACTATGACCAGTTGAAACTATTTTTAAGTTTTTATTTTCAAGATGTCTTTTCCGTATCGACTCAACTATTGTTTCGCTAATTTTATTTAGCTGGTCATAGTGGTCCCAAATTGTGCTACCAAAAATTTTCCCAAACCACCTAAAATTCGCTCCCCAGTCACTCAATTGATTCGTTCCTTCGAAAACTATTGCAACAATTGTTTCATCCTCTTCAATTAGTTCCCATATTTCATAGTAAAACCCTTTAAGTACTTTCCTGTTTTTATCATCAGGTTCTATATTTTCCATTGGAATTAAAAGCCTTTTCCAATTATTAAAAGTATCTAAATTTGCTTTTTCACCTCTTCTGTAAACAATATCGGACAGTTCAGCATACTCATCCATTCTCTTTAATTTTTCGTCATAAAATCCATTAGTTAAGTCATGAGTGCTAATAGATTCTGTTTTAAATCCAATGGAATATGTAGCAAAATTAGGTTTGGCAGTTGTTACATAATTTAACCAGTAAAAAAATGCAAAAACTAAGATTATTATTATCAGACTCATTTTTTTTGATTTTTGATTTCATTTTGATTTTTTCTTTTTCACTTACAGGTAACGTCCCCGCATATACGCAGTAGCGAGCTTTTGCTCGCTATTGCCGTTATATGCATTGTTGAACAAAGCTCCTACGTCGCAGCTAAAAAAGCCGCATCTTAGCATAGC
>CAYGRM010000550.1:0-3501 GCA_964352225.1 uncultured Saprospiraceae bacterium
AGATAAAGTGGTCGTAGAAAAAATAAAACGTAAAGAAATTTTAATTTTTGAACGGCTATTCGCTAAAAAGAAATACGGTCGTGAAAAATTTTATGAATACAAATGGGAAAGTTTTGATGATAGAGGAATAATCAAACGAAAAATTATTTTTGATGCTGATTATTTTAAAACAAGTCCTTTTCCTAATAGCGTTCAACAGATTGATGGTTTTCTTTTTGAACAAATTATTTTTTATTTCAATGGTCAAGAGTTTAAAAAAATCGCCCTTGAATTAGCAGATCGTAATACGCTATCTAGAAAATTAGTCTTGTACCAAAAAGAGGGAAAAAATTGGGTTAGGGAAAAAACAACTACGATCAATAAAATTCATGAGATGATTGAGAATTATTCGAATTAGCTTGCTAAATATTTTACTCAATGCTCTCTTCCATAATCATGAACATCCTATTGCATTTTTTCACTATACTCAAAAAATTTCAAAGCTAATTTCCATTAACTTTGTACTTTCAATTCATTTCACTAAATAGATTTATGTCTTTTACAAAATTAGGATTACCTCAAACTTTAGTAACTGCTCTAGCAGAACAACAATATCAAACAGCTTATCCAATTCAAACTGCTGCGATTCCTGCGATTCTCAATCAAAAAAATATATTGGGAATTGCTAAAACGGGTTCGGGAAAAACGGCAAGTTTTGTTTTGCCCATCTTAGCCAACTTACAAGGAATTGGTCAAGTGAAAAATAGGTATCCTTTTGTCTTAGTTTTAGTTCCTACCCGTGAATTAGCAGTACAAGTCAATGAAGTTTTTCAGTTATTTAGCAGAGCACTTCCCGAACGAATCAAAACTTTAGCGGTCTATGGCGGAGTTTCCATTAATCCTCAAATGATGGCGATGAATGGCGTCCAAGTTTTAGTGGCAACGCCTGGTAGATTATTGGATTTGATTAATTCTAAAGCTGTTCATTTATCAGCAGTAAAAACTTTAGTGTTAGACGAAGCAGATAAAATGCTCAACTTGGGATTCAAAGAAGAGATGAACCAATTGCTAGAATTGTTACCAAAAAATCGACAAAATCTTTTATTCTCAGCGACCTTGAGTCCCGATTTGGATAGCCTTTCTCGTATTTTAATGAAAGATCCCTTGGTCATCAAAATTGAAACAGCAGAAACTACCATTGACCAAATCCAACAGTCTGGCTATTTCGTTCCCGATGAAAAGAAAGGCCCTTTGCTTCGGTATCTGATTAAAACCAATGAGTTGAAACAAGTTTTAGTTTTTACTTCGTCGAGTTATCAAGCAGATAATGTTGCCAACAAACTCCGTAAGAATGGGATTAATGCAACAGCAATTCATGGTAAAAAAAGTCAAGCTGCTAGAAATAATGCATTGAATCAATTTAAGGCTGGAAATCTTCCAGTATTAGTTGCTACCGATTTATTGTCAAGAGGTATTGACATTGCCTTTTTACCTTGTGTGATCAATTACGAATTACCTCGCTCTCCAAAAGATTATATTCATAGAATTGGAAGAACTGGTCGTGCAGAAAATTCAGGAATTGCTATTTCTTTTGTCAATCCTGAAAGTGTTCAACATTTCAAAGTTATTTTAAAAAAGGGCAAGCAATGGATAGATATGATCGATAGTTCGACTATTGATTTGCAAGGATATTGACTTATTTATTTTCACAAAAAATGGTATCAAAAAAAAATTAAAATCAATTCTGATTAAAAGCTAATTTTTCATTGAATCGCTTCAATTTGACTTCTGCCTCTGTCGCTTGCACCTTATCTATAGTCAATAGAAACGTAGTTCCCTCCTTCAATTTAGATTCCCAAATAATTAAATTTCCATTCATTTTTTGAGCTAACTTTTGAGCGATATTTAATCCCATCCCTGAACCTTTGTATTCATTTCTATTATTTAATCTTTTAAAAAGAATAAAAATTTTGTCAAAATATTCTTTTTCTATTCCTATTCCATTGTCTTTAAAAAAGATACAATATTGGCTAGAGGTCTCCTTGCCTTCAATATGGATTTGAGGAAATTCATTTTGGTTATACTTAATTCCGTTTTCAATTAAGTTTTTTATAATGATAAAAAGTACACTTTTAGAAGACATCAAAGTCGGTAAGTTTTTAATAGAAATTTCAGCATTTTCATGTTTTAAGTAAACACTAAGTGCCTTTCTTACATCTTGTACCACATCTTCAAAAGCTACAAAATTTAAATTCTGATCTATCTTTTCTAGGTTTTGGAAAACTCTAATATCTTCTACCAAATTATGTAATTGCTTCCCAGAGTTAATAATAAATTCTAGGTATTCATCATTTGCTGAGTCCGTCGTAGATTTTCTTTTTAACAGATTTGAAAAACTAACAATAGACCTAATAGGTTCTCGAAGGTCATGTGATACGATATAATTAAATCTTTTGAGTTCCTCATTTTTGAAATTCAACTCTTCATTTTTATCATTTAATTTTTGATTTTTATTAAAAACCATCTGATTAAAAGCACGATTTTCTTTGATCACTTTTTGAGTTAATGCCACTAAAAATAAAATACAAATGATTAAATAAGTAGAATGTTTTCTAGAAGGAAAACTATTAATAAATGATATAGAATCTAGCTGAATAAAATTGTACGCAACGATATAACTTAGCAGAATAAAACCAATCATCGTATACGCCACTTTCGAATCGAAATAATAAATACTACACACAATCAGTAATAAAAACATGGGTTCGAATTTGGGTAAATCTCCATAAAGAAGCGCTAAGCAGAAAATGTAAGAAGTAGCATATATAACCAAGTAAAACCTGGCCGCTTGATACTTTTGCAAATAGTTAAGAACTAAAACTAAAGAGTGTAACCCTATCCAAAGAATTGCAATAATATTTTCAGGAAATACATTTTGCCCTAAAGAATTTATAATTAAATGTAGGCAAGCTACTACTATTCCTATAGTTACAAATTGATTACTTAATTCAATTCTTAATTTTTCATCAAAAGTATGATCTTGTCTGACTCCCGTCTTAATTAGACTAGTAAATAAATTCAATACCTTTTTATACCATTCCATTAATTCACTTTTTAGTAATTAAAAAATTGTTATAGGCATTTTATTGTGTTAGCGTAGAAGACTAGGTAGGTGAGATCTAAATAATGATGGCTATTTATAAGTTTTATCTAGAGTAGGTAAAAGTAATACTTAGCTGTAATCAATTTATCCCAATGTAAAATCAAGCATCGTAATACGATAAATTGAGTTATTCAAAAATAATGCTAGATAACCTAGACTCAATTATTTTAAGTTTTTTTTCTCTTTGATTTTTAGTAGTAGTCAAATAGCATTGATTTTGACTAGGTATGTTCTAGGGCGAAAAACAGACTTTATTAAAAAAAAATAATTGATCTTTTATTTCTTTTTTAACATGGTTCATTCTTGATTCTAGATGATTTCATTTGGTTATTAAGTTATTGGTTAATGAGTTATTAATC
>CAYGRM010000551.1:0-3484 GCA_964352225.1 uncultured Saprospiraceae bacterium
GAGGAAGGTGGTGCAGGAAAAGTTTATATGGTTAGGGCTGGACTTATGGATGATGCAGATGCAGTTTTGCATTGGCACCCCGGGAGTGAAAATGGAGCCTCAGCTGTATCTTCTTTAGCGAATAAATCTGCCAAATTTCGATTCTATGGAAAAGCATCTCATGCTGCATCTTCCCCTCAAAGAGGTCGGTCTGCATTGGATGCCGTTGAGGCTATGAATTATATGGCTAATATGATGCGAGAGCATATTCCAATGGAATCACGTATGCATTATGTTATTACCAGCGGAGGAGAAGCACCGAATGTCGTTCCTGCCTATGCAGAAGTTTTTTATTATGTTCGTCATCCAGAAATGCAAGAGGTTCGAGAGCTATTTGATCGTTTGGTGAAAACAGCTGAAGGTGCAGCCATAGGAACAGAAACCAAAATGGAATATGAAGTAATTCATGGAGTTTATAATTTACTGCCGAATGAAATACTTTCGGAAGTGATGTATAAAAATTTGCAAACGGTTGGTGGAGTTGATTACACCAAGGAGGAAGAAAAATTTGCTAGAAAAATAATTGCCACTTTTGAGCGAGAGGATCTCAAGCCTAGCGATGTTAAAAAGATTTTACCTTACACCGTTTCTAACCGAGGAACTGGTGGTTCAACAGACGTGGGAGATGTTAGCTGGATGGTTCCAACTGCTGGGATGAGATCAGCAACTTGGGTTCCTGGAACAGGAGCACATAGTTGGCAAGCAGTTGCAGCAGGAGGTACAGATATCGGAACGAAAGGAATGATGGTCGCTTCAAAAACCATCACTTTGACTGCTATTGATTTATTTAAAAATCCCAAGCTTTGTGAAAAAGCAAAAAAAGAATTAGTAAAAAAAAGAGGTAAAGATTTCAAATATGAAGCTATGTTGGGAGATCGGAAACCACCTTTGGATTATCGAAAATAGTTTTTAAAAAATAGCCGTTAGTACTTTGAGTACTAACGGCTATTTTTTAATCACATAAGGTTAAATTATTCGATAAAACTATTGATCTAGTTATACCAATATATTATCTAAGATTTGTTCCATCCCTTGCTGTAATTTAAGCGCTGCTGCTCTTGCTTGCTCTGCAAAATCCTCTCCTTCACTTGCAAAAATAATCCCTCTGGAAGAATTCACTAATAATCCACAGACATCATTCAACCCAAACTCCGATAGTTTTTGCAAATCACCACCTTGTGCTCCAACACCTGGAACAAGTAAAAAATGATCAGGTGCAATCCGTCTAATTTCTTCAAATTTTTCAGGATGAGTAGCTCCCACTACAAACATTAATTGTTCTGGAGTTCCCCAAGTTTGAGCTGTGCGCATCACTTTTTCATATAAAGGCATTTCACCATCTTGCGCCGCAAATTGGAAATCATTACTTCCTTTATTAGAGGTCAAAGCTAATAGAATAACCCATTTTCCCTCAAAATCTAAAAATGGTTGAACCGAATCAATTCCCATGTAAGGAGCAACAGTTACGGAATCAAAATTGAATTCTTCAAAAAATGCTTTAGCATACATTCGAGAAGTATTTCCAATATCACCACGTTTGGCGTCAGCAATGGTGAAATGTTCTTCAGGAATATATTGCATTGTTTTTTCTAAAGATTGCCAACCTTTGACTCCCATGGATTCATAAAACGCTAAGTTGGGTTTGTAGGAAACACAAAGGTCTTTAGTCGCATCAATGATCTGTTTGTTAAATTCAAATACAGGATCATCATACTTCAATAAATGTTTTGGAATTCTACTAAAATCGGAATCCAAACCAACACAGAGATAAGATTTTTTGGTTTGGATTTGTTGAAGGATATCTTGTCGAGTCATTGAATATTAAGTATTGAAAAATTTATCTATAAAGTATCGAGAATATAAAATGTAATCGAATTCTCGATACTCAATACACTTTTGCTATATCTGCTTCCCTTACTTATGCTAAACCATTAACGGCTTCTACGCCCTTAATCTCTGGAATTTTACTCCGAATAGCTTCTTCGATTCCTGCTCGCAGAGTCATGGTGGACATGTTGCAATTTTGGCAGTTTCCTAACCACTTGATTTGGGCTTTCATGTCTTCCGTTACGCCAACTACCTCAACATTCCCACCGTCAACTTTAAGATGCGGACGAACGCTTTCAAGAGCCATATCGATTCGTTCTAATAATTCAGACTTTTCAGTTACTGACATAATGATTATTATTTTATTTAACGTTAATGAGGAAAACCAAAATTGAATTTTCATTCTGTATTATACCTTACTAACAAATTACCATCCCTACAGATCGCCTATTTTATGTTTTAACATCAACGATCTGAGTGGGTGATTTTTGATTATTTCTCAAGTTGACTTGTTGAATTGTATTTTGTGCTACTTTCAAAAAGTAGTCTTGCAATCCAGAACCATCTTGCACTACCGCTGGTTTTCCTGCATCACCTGCCTCTCGAATACCTTGAATTAAAGGAATTTTTCCCAGCATCGCTGACTGACTTAATTTTACCATTCTATCGCCCCCACCTTCTCCAAAAATATAGTATTTATTATCAGGTAATTCTTTTGGAGTGAACCAAGACATATTTTCAACTACTCCTAGAATTGGAACATTAACAGAAGGCAATAAAAACATATTCATCGCTTTAACTGCATCTGCCACGGCAACTTCTTGAGGAGTAGTCACAAGAACCACACCTGTAACCGGAACAGTTTGAACTAAGGTTAGTTGAACATCACCTGTCCCGGGAGGTAAATCAACCACCAAATAATCTAAGTCTGTCCAAATAGTATCTTGAAAGAATTGTTTGATAATTGCAGCCAATCTTGGTCCTCTTAATACTACCGCTTGCTCCGGCTCAATGATAAAACCAATTGACATTACGGGCATCCCATAAGCTTCCAAAGGAACAATTTTGGCTTTCCCGTAAACATCTTGAATTTTAGGTTTTTGGCCAACGAGTCCCAACATCGTAGGTATCGATGGCCCATATAAATCTGCATCAATCAAGCCTACTTTTTTACCCGCTTTTTTTAAACCTAAAGCCAAATTTACTGCAACAGTTGATTTTCCTACACCACCTTTTCCTGAGGCAACAGCAATAATATTTTTGATTTGGGGAACACTAGATGTATTTTCCTTCGCCTCCATATTTGGATTTTTCCCCATCATATGTACATGCACATTTGCATTCGGATATATCTTTTGAATCGCCCCAATACAAGCAAAATTCAAATCAGTTTTATTCGGTGTATTCATCGAAGTTAACTCTAATTTGAACTGTACATTATTGCCATCAATGGTCAAGTCACGCACCATACTTTTCTCAATCAAATTCATTCCAGAAATTGGATCAATCACCGTCGAAAGTGCATTTATTATTTTACCTGTTTCTATCATTTTTTTATAAAATATTGCTTCTAAAATTTGCTGCAAAAATACTAAAAAACTATTAGTAAACGTAATTA
>CAYGRM010000552.1:0-3472 GCA_964352225.1 uncultured Saprospiraceae bacterium
TCCTTTTGTCAGTACTTCTTTAAAAGTAATTGTTTCATATCTAGTGGCAGTTGGATCTTTTTCAGGATCTGCTGAGTAAACTCCATCTACACGAGTTCCTTTTAAGATCACATCTGCGCCAATCTCATTTGCTCGAAGTGCTGCTGCAGAGTCCGTTGTAAAATATGGACTTCCTGTTCCTGCTGAAAAAATCACCACTCTCCCTTTTCGCAAATGACTAATCGCTTTTCTACGAATATATGGTTCGGCAATTTCTCGCATTTCGATAGCAGTAACTAATCGAGTAAAAACATCAATTGCTTCCAAAGCACCTTGCAAAGCCATTCCATTGATAACGGTTGCCAGCATTCCCATGTAATCACCTTGGACTCTTTCAATCCCGGTTTCTTTGGCTTGAAGTCCTCTAAATATATTTCCACCTCCAATCACAACTGCGACTTGAACACCTGCTTGTACTAGCTCCTTGATTTGTTCTGCGTAGTGTCTTAGCATCAATGGTTGAATTCCAAATTCTTGATTTCCCATTAAAGATTCGCCACTAAGTTTGAGAAGGATTCTTTTATATTTAATTGCCATGTTAAATTATATTTGTTTTTTTTGGAAAATAAATTCGATCCAATTTGGTCAAAAAAAAAGCGAATTAAATAAATAATTCGCTTTTATATTTTTATTAATTTTTCATATTAAAAAATTAACCTAATGAAACATGCTTGAAAGCTGTTACTGTCAAATCTTTGTGTGCACTTTGTAAATATGATTCAACGGTCATTGAGCCATCTTTTACATAAGTTTGATCCATCAAAGTATTTTCTTTGTAAAACTTATTCATTTTACCCATTGCTATTTTTTCTAACATAGCTTCTGGTTTTCCTAATTGACGAGCTTGATCCATATTTATTTCCATCTCTCTTTCAATCACCGCAGGGTCAATTTCATCTTTGTTCAAACCTAAAGGCTTCATTGCAGCAACTTGCATCGCAACATTTTTACCAGGCTCAACATATTCAGGTCCTTCCAAGTTCAAAGCAACTAAAACCGCTGCACGGTTACCCATGTGAATATATGGTAAAACTTGCCCTTCACCAGCAGTAGTAATTATTTTTTCGTAAGTTTTTACTTCTACTTTTTCTCCAATCACTCCTACCTGTTCAGTTACTTTTTCAGCAATAGATAGTTCATCGTTGTAAGGTAAAGCTAATAATGCTTCCAAGTTTTCAGGAAGATTTTTAATAGCGATATCAGCAATTTCGTTTGCAAAGTTAACGAATCCTTCTCCTTTAGCTACGAAGTCTGTCTCACAACTTAATCGAACGATGATTCCATTATTTCTATTTGCAGTAGTCTTTGCGATAACCGCACCTTCTTTTGCATCACGGTCTGCTCTTTTTGCAGATAATTTTTGTCCTTTTTTACGAAGAATTGCAATTGCCTCTTCAATGTTTCCACCTGCTTCAGTCAACGCTTTTTTACAATCCATCATACCAGCGCCTGTGATGTCACGTAATTCTTTTACGTCCTTAGCTGAGATTTTTACGTCCATTTTTAATAAAAATTTTAGACTTGCCGAATAACTCGGCAGTATGATTAAGTGATTTAATTATAATTTTTTCTGAGCAAAAATAATTAAGCTTGTTTTGCTGTTGCTTGCTCCTTAGCTTTTGCTCCTTCTCTCAATCCTTCTTGGATTGCTTCAGTCATGTAGTTTACAATGATTGAAATTGATTTAGAAGCATCGTCATTCGCAGGAATGGCATAATCTACTACATTAGGATCACTATTCGTATCTACCATACCAAAAGTTCTCATTCCTAATTTTGTAGCCTCTGCCAAAGCAATGTGCTCGTGTCCTATGTCAACAATAAAAATTGCTCCAGGTAATCGATTCAAGTTAGCGATACCACCTAAAACTCTTTCCAATTTGTTTCTTTCACGAGTTAACGTCAATCGTTCTTTCTTTGTTACACTAGTCAAAGTTGTATCCGCTAACATTGTATCAATAGTCTGCATTTTTTTCACAGACTTACGGATAGTTGAAAAGTTAGTCATCATACCTCCTAACCATCTGTCCACTACGAAAGGCATTCCAACACTCAACGCCGCTTTAGAAACGATATCTCGTGCTTGCTTTTTAGTAGCCACAAAAAGTACTTTTTTACCAGAAGCAGCAATTTGCTTTAATGCTTTTGCAGCTCTGTCTAATTCAGCACCTGTTCTATTCAAATCAATGATATGGATGCCTTTTCGCTCCATAAAAATATTTGGTTGCATTTTAGGGTTCCACTTTCTCTTCATGTGGCCGAAGTGAACGCCTGCATCCATTAACTCTTTATAAGTAGGTTTAGCCATTTTACTATTTTTTAGTTTGTTATTTTTTGTTTTGGAAAAACTCGATTGTTTTCTTTTTTACAAAAAATATTTTTCAAACAGATTTTAAAAAAAATTCGTTTTTTGAAAAATTTTATGGTCAAGTTGAAATTGGAATAAAAACGATCCCGAAAATTTGGGAAAGTGTTGATTTTGATTTTGGCTTGACTTTAAAACATAAGATTTATCAAAAAATAAAATAATAAGACGCCCGCATAAAAAAGGGGCAAATAAATTCGCAAAAGCGATCTCGCAACGATTAACGTTTTGAGAACTGGAAGCTCTTACGTGCTTTTGGTTTACCATATTTTTTACGCTCAACTACACGTGCATCTCGCATCAAGAATTTTCTTGATTTCAATGGACTTCTGAACTCTTCGTTCATTTTAACCAATGCTCTTGAAATTGCCATTCTAATAGCTTGAGCTTGACCTTTGAATCCACCTCCGTTCACGTTTACTTTTACATCATAAATATTACCATCAATCTCAACAGTTTGAAATGGATCAGTAATATCAGATTGAATGTGAGGTATTGTAAAATACTCTTTGTAATCTTTTCCGTTTACTGTGATTTTACCTTCACCTTTGGTTAAGTAAACTCGTGCAACAGATGCTTTTCTTCTGCCTATAGCATTTATCATTTCCATATTAAACTATTTTAAAGATTTTCAGGTTTTTGTGCTGCATGTGGATGCTCTGGTCCTGCATATACAAATAATTTTTTGTTCATCGCACGTCCCAATTTATTTTTTGGCAACATTCCTCTTACTGCTTTTTCAACAACAGCGTAAGGTTTTTTAGTCATTAATTCTTTGGCAGTAATGCTCTTTTGTCCACCAGGATACAATGAGTAAGACAAGTAAACTTTTTGTTCCATCTTGCTTCCTGTCAATCGGACTTTATCAGCATTGATCACGATGACATTGTCACCAGTATCTACGTGTGGAGTATAAGAAGGCTTATGTTTACCTTTTAATACTGTCGCAATCTTGGTACACATTCGTCCCAAAGTTTGCCCTTCAGCATCTACTATGTACCATTTTCGGTCTACAGTATCTTTATTAGCTGATTGAGTTTTGTAACTTAAAGTATTCACTCTATAATTA
>CAYGRM010000553.1:0-3465 GCA_964352225.1 uncultured Saprospiraceae bacterium
AAAGAAAATATTTATGACTGAAAAAGAAATATATCTAAAAGCGAAAAGAAAGGTCAATGCCAAAAAAGGGTTCTATGTGCACTTTGGGACTTTTTGTGCTACAACTCTTTTTTTATTCACGATTAATTTCTTGACTAGTCCCGAATTTTGGTGGTTTTTAATTCCAAGTTTAGGATGGGGAATTGGAGTCGTTTCGCATTATATTGCCGTCTTTGGAATCTCAGGACCAACAGGTGAAGATTGGGAAGATCAAGAGTTAGAAAAAGAAATGAGAAAATTAAAACGTCAATATCCTGAGAAATTTGATGACCATGATATTACTGTCCCAGATGAAGAATTAGAATTGAAAGAATTTAAAAAACTACGAGATGAGTGGGATGACCGTGATTTCGTTTAAAAAAATAGGAGTTTCCTTCCTTTTCCTAACAATACATTTACAATTCATATCCGCACAAAATATTCCATTCACTTGCAACCAAGATGCATACTTTTCCTACCATGAATCAGGAGGAGATTATTTTTACCGATTCAATCCTTCTTTTAATTTTACCTTGATCAAACAACTTGACTTTTCGATCAATGGGCTGGCTTACAATCCAAACGATAATTTTATTTATGCCATCAATGAGAGTAATTCCCAAATTGTCCGATTAGACAAAAATGGAGATTATGTCAATCTTGGATTCCCAATTGGCTTGCCGGGCGCAAATTACTGGGCAGGAACTTTCGATAAAAATGGAAATATGATTATCTCTGGCGCAGGAGATGCCTGGGTCGTCAGCTTAGATGTTTCAGTTGCCCCTCCAGTTATCATTTCGGCAGTTGAAAAATATCACGCTGATGGCTCGTCTGGAAATCCTGTTTTTGGTGATATAGCAGTAGATCCAATTTCTGGAATTTGTTACTCTTTTGAGAATACGTCTGGCAAATTGGTAACCATCGACACCAACTCAGGAGCAGTTACCAAAGTTGGTTCAGATCCAAATCCGGCTTCACATATTTTTGGTGGACTTTACTTTGATGCAAGCGGAGAACTTACCGGAATTAGCCTAAAAGATATTTATAAAATAAACAAAGTTACAGGTGTCGCAACGCTAGTTGGAGAAGGCTTAGATATTAATTCGGGAATTGATGCCTGCGGTTGCTTAAATGATATTCAGTTTAATAAATCCGTAGATTCCCCTGAAATTTGTCAAGGAGATACCGTAACTTTCACCTTTAGCATTATTAATAACTCCAATAACACTTTTTCAAATATTGAATTCGCCGATCCGCTTCATCCTGATTTAATTTGGTTGGGAAACCCAAGTCATACTTTTGGTGGAAATGTGGAGTTCACTCTGCTTGGAAGCGGGTATAACTTGCTGAATGTCAAGGACATGCAAATCCCTCCTGGTATTTCAGAATTTTCTATATCAGCATTGGCTGTGAATAATTCCAATAGTTATTCATTCATTTATAATCAAGCAAAAATTGATGGATTTACCCAAGTTTGGGAGAGTATTTTAAATTCTAACAATCCAATTACATCTGACGAAGGGGATGCCACACCAATTAATATTTCCCCTACTCCATCCCTAGAGTTTAGCTTACAATCTTTCGAAAATGAATGTGACGGTGCCCCAATTTCACTCTTTGCTGATGTACCACTCGTCGGAGAATATGTTTGGGAAACACCAAATGGAGATTTTGTAGAAGATCAAAACTACACAAAACTAAATGCCACTTTTGCCGATAGTGGAATTTATAACATTACATTTACGGACAACTTCGGATGCCAAATTGATAGCTTTTTGAATATAGAAATCTCTCCAAGTCCGATCATTAATTTAGGTAATGATTCCTTGCTTTGTCTTGAAAATCCATTTCTTATTTCCCCTGGAAGTTATGCCAATTATGCTTGGCAAGATGGATCTACATCCTCTAATTTTTTAGTTGAAAATTATGGTACATACGCGGTCGAAGTAATGAATGAATTTGGATGTTTTGGAAGTGACAGTATTTCTTTTTCTACTAATTGTTCCACCGAACTTTATGTCCCCAATGCCTTCTCTCCAAATGAAGATGGGGAAAATGATTTCTTTAAGGCTTACGGAATTGAAGTCGTCAGTTTTAATCTAAAAATATTCGATCGTTGGGGGGCATTCCTTTTTGAAAGCAAAGATATTTACGATGGATGGAATGGAAAATTTAAAGGCCAAATAAAAGAGAATGGTGTTTATGTTTATTTCATCAATGCTACTTTTCTGGATGGAACAAGCATTGAAATAAAAGGTGAGGTAACTTTGATGAGGTGATGTTTTAATGGAAAAATAAAATTATATCAATATTCTAAAAGGATTGTTACTTTGATTATTTACATCGTCTAAAATGTAAAATAAAATTCTTAAGGGTAAATATCGATACTAAGTAATACATAATCTAAAAATATTTGTCCAAGCCACGGAGCCAAATTAGACCAAAAACATTACTTATATTTCCTATTGATAAGTAAAAAAAGCCAATTAAACTTTATAAATACATTTATTAAATCCATAATATAATCACAAAGTTTCCTACTTTATCTTAGGAATTAATTATTAGCTGATCAAAATGAAATTAACCTTTTTTCATTACCTTATAACCATTAGCTACCTTAAATTCACCTTTCCCAAAAACAATAAATAAATAAGTTTTACATTAAAAATTAAATATCATCTATAATAATAAGTTTTCTATTTATTAATTATTTGAATATTTAGGCAATTTATTTTTTTAAAACCCAACAGTATTAATACACAAAAACTAAACAAAAATGAAAGAAACACTCTTAATCTTTCATTTGGTAATTGCATTTGCAGTTAGTCTCAATGGTCAATTACCAGATGAATTAGTTACCTCCCCTCCCCAAAAACAAACAAAGAACTTTCAAAAAAACTCCAGTAAACTATTTTTTTTAGTTACAGAAAGTTTCCCTTTAGAAGAAAATGGAAGGATTTTTTTGACTGACCAATTTATTGAATCGACAATAATTGACTTTCAAGATGAAAAATGTATAGTTGATTTAAGATATCGATTTGCAGATGATGAAATGCAAATCATGCATCAAAAAACAATTAAAGCCCTTTTTCCTCAAAAAATTAAAAAGCTCATTTTTAGGAATGATACCGCTGAGCAAATTTTTATTCCTATGGAATATTTAGATAAAAAAATAATCAATCTCGGTTATTTTGAATTATTAGCTGATGGAAAAATAAAATTACTCAAGCAATTTCAAAAAGATAAAAAAGGAAAACTCAAAACGAATTTGTTTTTTCAATCAGAAGATAACTCAGCAGAATGTTTAAAAGTCAAAAAATCATCAATATTAAAATTGATGCAAAAACACAAAAGTGAAGTTGCCAAGTTTCTAGTTGAAAATAAATTGAATGTAAATTCTCTACCGTACACTTTTTAATTTTCGAAAAAAAAGTTGCTTGAAAATTA
>CAYGRM010000554.1:0-3453 GCA_964352225.1 uncultured Saprospiraceae bacterium
CTACTACGATACTTGCACGTGCTACCCTTAATTCATTTTTCTCTGAAATATTGGGACGCAATTGCATTTTTACTAAATCCCGAGAAACAGATGTAGAAATTACTAATAACAAACCCGCGGCTGTCGATAAAGCTGCGGCCAATCCACCTGCGGCCACTAATGCGATCACCCAATTAGGAAGGTTAGCAATTTCAGGATTTGCCAATACCATAATATCTCGATCTACATATAGTTCGTTGGCAGTTTTCATGCTACCATTTTCAATTATTCGTTGACCATGCACACCTCTATCATTAGTAAATATTGGTTTTTTACCATCTAATGCATTACCTGCTACGTACTGAATTTTTCCATCATTATTTTTATCAGCCCATGCAATGAGTCCGGTATTTTCCCAGTTTTTAAACCATGCTGGAATTTCTGAATATTGTTTTTCGCTAACTGTTTCGATTAAGTTTGTTCTTGCAAAAACTGCAATCGCAGGTGCAGTCGTATAAAGGATCGCAATAAATAATAATGCTAAACCTGCTGACTTTCGAGCATCTCTTACTTTAGCTACGGTAAAAAACCGAACGATTACATGTGGCAATCCTGCTGTCCCCACCATCAATGCACAAGTAATTGCAAATACATCCCAAGTACTTTTGGAGCCACTTGTATATTCACTAAAACCTAATTTGGTATGCAGTTCGTCCAGCGTATCGAGAAGATAACTTCCATTTTCTAATGTACCTCCCATTCCTATTTGTGGTACCAGATTACCTGTCATGTTAAAAGAAATAAAAATCGCAGGAACCATAAAAGCAAAAATCAAAACACAGTATTGTGCTACTTGCGTGTAAGTGATTCCTTTCATTCCTCCTAAAAATGCAAAGAATAAAACCACACACATTCCTATGATTACACCTACGTGAATTTGTACTTGGAGGAATTGAGAAAATACGATTCCAACTCCTCGCATTTGTCCTGCCACATAGGTGAAGGAAACGATCAATGCACAAAAAACTGCCACCGTACGTGCTGTATTGGAATAATATCTATCTCCGATAAAATCAGGAACTGTAAATTTTCCAAATTTCCTTAGGTAAGGAGCAAGCAACAGGGCTAGCAAAACATATCCACCCGTCCATCCCATTAAATAAACTGCTCCATCATATCCCATAAAAGAAATCAATCCTGCCATCGAGATAAAAGAGGCTGCACTCATCCAATCGGCAGCCGTTGCCATTCCGTTAGCAAGGGGAGAAACGCCTCCACCGGCTACATAAAATTCTTTAGTTGAGCCTGCTCTTGCCCAAATTGCTATTCCAAAATATAGCGTAAAGGTTACTCCTACTAGTAGCCAAGTCCATGTTTGAACACTCATATTTTTATTTTTTTTAGATTAAAAATTAACGTTCATTGACAAATTCCAAGATTAATGGAGAGGTTAGCCATTGAACTAAAACTGAAAGATTTATTCTTCGTCGTAACCGTACTCTTTGTCGAGTTTATTCATCCAATTCACATACACGAAAATCAAAACGACGAAAACATAAATAGATCCTTGCTGGGCAAACCAGAAGCCTAATTTGAATCCTCCTAGCCTTATGGTATTGAGTTGGTCTACTAAGAGTATCCCACAGACATAGGATACCACGAACCAAATAGAAAGAAGAATAGTAAGATAGCGGAGATTTTTGCTCCAATATTCTTTTGCTTTTTTACTAGACATAATAGTTGATTTTTAAAAGAATGATAAAATGTAAATACATTGTTATCATATTCTGTTTTGTTAATAAAAAGATTTATAAAAATATATGTAATTGAAGTCTAATTTGTGAAAGTGCATCATCTCCGGTTGTAATTGCCCCTTCTCGAATGTCTCCCATAACTCGGTGATACTCTAAAGTAACTTTAGCATTATGACCATTAATATAATAATTCGCTCCAATATCCAATGAGCTAATCGGATCTTGCAGACCTTCATAATTACCATTTTGGAAAGCAAGGTAAGGCATCAACTTAGCTGACTTAACAAAGTACCCTACTTGGGCATACACATTTGATCCAGTCCCTGCCCATCGACTAACGTAGTTTTCTCCGTAATTAAAATTTTGGAAAGAAGCATAGGCATGAATACAATCGCCCTTTTCAGTTGGATATTCTAGAAATGCATCTAAAGCAAAATGAGTAACATTCTCATGAACTCCAGTTGAGTCATTATACATTCCATTTGGATGAGCAAAGAAACCTGCACCAATTCCCAGTAATTTTTTCTTTCCCATATAGGTACCTACAGCGTATGGTAATTTAGTGGATTCCGTATCCCAAAAGTTATAGCGAAAATATCCCTCTACTAAATAGTTACCAGTTGGCTCTGCATCATTATTCAAATTACTTGCACCTGTATAAGTCAAATCTGAACCTTTAGTACTATAATCTCTTCCTGCTCCAAGTGGGCTTCTTCCCGGGGAATTAATAGCAATCCGATAATCGAATTTATCAATTTGACCTTTGGCATAAATTCCGAGATGACGAGCAAATTGATCCGTAATTCCTAATGAATGCCAGCTAGTAAAAGGTCTTGCCTGATCAAGTGTCATAAAATTAAGGGTACTCTGATTAGCCAATCGAGTCATACCTTTCCAATAGTGTAACCCCGAGCCAATATAAAGTGCATCAGATATTTTCACCTCTCCCCATGCATCATGTAAAAACATTTGTGGGGAGTCCCCATTGTTCCCCAGAGAAGTTAAATTCCCTGGCGTCAAACTATTCAGACCAAAATGTGTCAGGATTAAAAAATTAGGAGAAACTTGAGCGAATGCTAAAAATCGAGAACGACGAATGCTTGGCGTGAGTTGTAATTTCGAGTTATCAGCATCGAGGTTATTTGTGGTAAGCCACAGTTGATGCCACATGATAAAGCGAATATATTTCTTTCCGTCTTCAGATAATTTGACCGTGAGTGGTTTATAAGAATGATCTACTGTCGGCTTTTTAGCCTCTTGAGCAGATAGATTATTTGAAATAAAAATAACGATGAGTAGTATTATATTAATACGAAAAAATAGTATTGTATTTTTCATATGTCAGTTGATGATTTGTTTTGAAAATATAGTTCTTTGCTGCAATTGCTTACACTAAAGTATATAGATATATATATATTTCCAAATGAAATTTAGAAATTTTATTTTGCAGCCATAGAAAATAGTGGAAAGCGGAATGAGTACAAAAGGAAATTTTAAAAAAAAACTTCACCTTTCTAAAGAATAGTTTATTGATTTAAGTCAAATAAAATAAGATTAAATGCTTGAAAATCAACATTTTATACATAAAATAAAACAATTACTATCAATATAAAAATGGATAACAAAACGAAACTATCAAGGTGAGTAGATAAGATAAAAGAGTTAAAATTATTTTTAACAAAAAAAATAAAATATCTTTAACATATAGATAACTATATGT
>CAYGRM010000555.1:0-3449 GCA_964352225.1 uncultured Saprospiraceae bacterium
TTACCGATCTAAAACCTATCGAAAGATTTAAAAATTTAGAAATATTTTATTGTGGTGGTAATTTAATTTCTGATATATCTCCAGTTTCCAAACTACCAAAATTGAAAAAATTAGTCTGTAATAACAATCAAATCAAATCTTTAAAACCACTCAAGAAACTTAAAAACTTAGAATACCTAAATGCCTCTGGCAACCAAATAAAGTCATTAAAACCACTTGCAAAAAATACAATCTTGCACACTTTATTATTAGGTGAAAATCAAATCGAATCGCTTGAAGGTCTAGAAAATAATACGCAACTAGTTCGAGTCAATTTGCAAATCAATAAATTCACCTCCATTGAGCCTTTAGAAAATTCTAAACAAATTGAAAGTCTACATCTTGATAACAATACTTTTACGGACATTTCAATTCTAAAAGATTTCACCCAATTAAAAGAATTATATTTATCAAATACAAAAATCGAATCAATAACTGTACTTGAAAATTTAGAAAACATCGAAATCCTTTCCGTCTTGAGTACTCCACTCAAATCACTTCAAGGAGTAGAAAAAATGTCGAAACTTCGAGATTTGTATTGCCAAGAAACAATGATTCAAGATTTTGAACCGCTTCGAAATTTGGCAAGTATTCAAAAGATAGTTTTTCATGCCACGCCAATTACTAGTTTGGAACCGTTACTTAAAAAAAAGAATTTGTACTTACTTTTTAGAGATACAAAAATTAATGTGGAAGAGATTGAACAGTTTAAAGTTGACCACCCAAATAGCACCCTATTGACGGAATTTTAAAAAACAATTATCAATTATGGGCTGGAAAACGCAAGGCTATTATGAAGACTTATCTAATTCAGAATTATCCTGGAATTGGCAAGTCGAAGGAAATTCAGAGGAATCAAATCCTAACATCGAGAAATTTCACCTTCGAAAAATTGACCTAGGAGATTGGAAACACAAAATCCAAATCAAATATGGAACTTCTGGATTACAATATTTTAGAGGCTACATAATTTGCCATCAACTTGAACTAGCTATTGCTCAACTATCAAAATTTGAAGGATTTAAAGTTTACCAAAATAAATATGGAGATAAGAGTTTTTCATTTTCGGTTCATCAATTAAATTTTTTAAAGGTAGATGATTTATTTATTTTTTATCAACAAAGAGAATGGATATATACAGATTGGGTTGATCTAATTGATAATTTATCGTGGATTTTACCCGGCCATGTTAAGGATTCAGTTATTAAAAAACTCCAAGATAACTCCCCTGCTAATTGATCATTTAAATTTCCTTTTATCTTTCTCCAAAAAATATAATTTCCCAAAACCAAAAGATAATTAGCATAAATTGCATATTAGTCAATAAAAAAGCCCACCTTTGCACTTTATTTGGTAAAACACATTTTGGACTAATTTCGCAGGGTACAGGTAAATACATTAGAAATGAGTCTGAAATTACAAAATTTCATTTTATGGACTCATTTATTGAAACAGGCCTCAAGCCTGAGATTATCGCTGCGATTACGGATATGGGATTTGAAAAACCTACTCCGATTCAAGTCAAAGCCATTCCTCAACTTCTTACTTCCGACAGAGACATCATTGCTTTAGCTCAAACTGGAACAGGTAAAACTGCTGCTTTCGGCTTGCCGACAGTACACTTAACTGATGTAGCTGATCGAAGTACACAGACAATCATTCTTTGCCCAACTCGAGAGTTGTGTTTACAGATTGCCAAAGACCTTAATAATTTTGCTAAAAAAATTAAAGGTTTAAGTGTCCTAGCTGTTTACGGAGGTACTAGTATAGACACTCAAATTAGAGCCTTGAAAAAAGGTGCTCAAATTGTAGTAGGTACTCCTGGACGAACCAAAGATTTAATCAATCGAAGAAGATTGAATTTGGAAAAGGTCCAAAGAGTGGTTCTAGATGAAGCCGATGAAATGTTGACGATGGGATTCAAAGATGATTTGGATGCCATCTTGGAAGCAACACCGGCTGACAAAACTACCTTACTTTTTTCAGCTACTATGTCGCGAGAGGTTTTACGAATTTCTCAAGACTATATGGATAATCCATTAGAAATCAAAGTCGCAAAAATGAACGTTGGTGCTTCTAATGTAGAGCATATTTATCACCAAGTTCAAGCAAGAGATCGATATGAAGTGATTAAAAGAATTGCGGATATGAATCCGGATATTTATGCAATCATTTTCTGCCGAACTCGTCGAGAGACCATGGAAGTGGCCAATAAATTAATGTATGATGGTTACAATGCAGATGTACTGAATGGAGATTTGTCCCAAGGTCAACGGGACGAAGTAATGAATAAATTCAGACAAAAGCAGATTCAAATTTTAGTAGCAACCGACGTAGCTGCTCGTGGATTAGATGTAGATGATTTGACTCACGTAATTAATTATAATTTACCTGATGATCCTGAGGTGTATGTTCACCGAAGTGGTCGGACTGGTAGAGCTGGAAAAAGTGGAATTTCAATTGCGGTTATTCACTCACGTGAAACTAATAAATTGCGAGATATAGATCGTAAATCTGGGATCCAATTTACCAAAGAGCCCGTACCAAGTGGAATGGATATTTGCCAAACTCAATTGATGTCACTTATCGACAAAGTGAAATCTGTTGATGTGGATGAAAAAACGATTGAGCAATTCATGCCTTCGATTTATGAAAAATTGGAGCACCTAGATCGAGAAGAATTGATTAAGCATTTTGTGTCTACAGAATTTAATCGATTTTTAGATTACTATAAAAATGCTCGTGACATCAATATTCCAGATCGAGGTGATCGAAGAAATGAGAGTAGAAGTCGAGATGAAAGAAGACGTACTCCTTACACTCGATTATTTATCAACGTTGGTGCAAGTAACCGATTGGACCCAGGTCGGTTGATTGGATTAATTAATCAAGGTTTGGATTCTGGAAATGCTGGAATTGGAAAAATTGAAATCCTTCGTAATTTCTCATTTTTCGAAATTGAAGAAGGAATTGAAAACACCTTGATTGATGCCTTGAAAGGCAAAAACTTTGAAGGTGTTCCATTGTCTGTAGAAGTATCACAAGAAAAACGATCTGCTGGTGGAGATAGAGGTGGACGTGGCTACGGAGGTGGTGGCGGACATCGAAAAGGCGGTGGTGGCGATAGAAGAAGAGGAAGTAGCGAACGTCGTAGCGGCGGAGGAGAAAAACGAAGTGGCAGCAGCGACGGAAAAAGAAGACGTAGACGAAAAGTGTAATTACTTTTTTGAAAAAATAGATTAGCGGAGTTGGAACGTAAAGTTTTAGCTCCGCTTTTTTTTGGAAAAAAATTAGCGTCTAATTTATATATTTGAAGAAATATATAAACGAAAACGATGGAAGATATACTAGATGATATTAGAGACGAAAACGAAAACAATGAAATCAATGACTGGGGGACTAGCCAATAA
>CAYGRM010000556.1:0-3440 GCA_964352225.1 uncultured Saprospiraceae bacterium
ATACACGGAAGGTAAAACCGTGAGAAAAGTAATTGTAGTACCTAAGCGGATGGTGAATATTGTGGTAGGATAAATTTAAAGTTAGCTAGACTATACAAAAAAGGTATTGGATAATTCAACATTATCCGATACCTTTTTTTTTGAGTTTAAAATTATTTTCTTGTGATATTAGCTAGCTGATTTAATAAAGATCTACAGAATTATTCTTGAACTTCTTCAACCATTTCCACAACTGGTTCAGGAAAGTAATCAGTTGTATTTTCTTCTATTAATTTTTTCAAATTACTCATGTTCTCATCTTCTTGAGCTTGCATAGAATTTTTCATAAAGGAAAGCATTGATCGCATAAACATTCCAATACCTTTGTTAACTGTTGATGATTGGATATGAGTCTTACCATCTTTTTCTGTAAAATCAACTTGGTAATTCATTTCCATCACTCCTTCCATTAAAAAATCCATAGTAATATGCTCGTTAGGGCGGATAGTTTTAATCGTTTCAAAAATAATAGACTCTTGTCCATCTTCATCAAAAGTGTATTTAGTGACTGCTCCCACCGTACCTTTTTCTCCACTTACATGTTCTACTTCTTTGATTCCTTTTAACCATTGAGAGATTTTACTTTCATCATTCATGACAGCCCAAGCTTCATTAATTGGTTTGTCCACCATGATTTCACTATTATAAGAAAGTGAAGGTGTAAGGATTCCTCTACCAATAAATATTATTACTAATAGGGCAATTATTCCAAGTAAATATTTAAGATATTTCATAATAAGGAGGTTTGGTTAGAAAATAGAATATCAACTTAAAGATACAAATAGTTTTTCAATTTTAAAACATTTTGTTTTATTTATATTTACCATTACTTGGAAACCAAACACGCTTAGAAGCAAACTCAATCCAAAGAACCAACGAATATTTTACTGAGACAAAAGGCTTGTCGTCAGATCTTAATAGATATAAGCCTCAATCATAATATTAGATACCCACCGCTGATACTCTTCCTCCTTAAAATTTTTCCAATATTGATTCAAGGCAATATCGCTTTCTACCACCTGCATGAAATTACGAACAGGATTCTTTCGATTTAAAGCATTGGACAATTGTTTCCGGATTGATTTATCTGGAAGTTCTTCTGGAAAATCCTTCATGATTCTCAGTTCGTTTTCTTCACTTAGCTTTTCTATTTTTAAATACTTTTCTATTTTCCGTTCTATTTCAGCTAGCGTTTGTTCTTGAACTACTAACTTCTCAGGATCCTCAATTGAATAATCAATGGTGGTGATTTGTACAGATTTCCTATTAATATAACAGGTGTTACCGAGGGCTATTTCTTTAGCTATTCTTTTTATTGTTGCTTGCTTTTTTATTGACATTATTATTTTTTATTAAAACCTTCAACAAAAGTAAGTTTTATTTTTTTGGTAAAAATAGGACTTGATGTCTTTGAATTTTAATGATACCCCGCTAGCGCTGATGTGGTTATTGATCACAGAGGGGGCGCCAGCGGGTCGAAATGAATTTAAATAATAAGAAATTTATAACAACCGAAAATAAAAGTGGCTTGTCTTCAAATAAAACCATTTTTCATTATTTTCAAAACGGAAATATTATAACCGGGAAGTATAAAGGCGGAGCAATATTAGATGGTTTTATAGTTGGAAAACAAACGGAGACCTCTAAAATTGAACTATTATGATAAACCAGAAGCCTATGATTATTTAAAGAAGTATTACAAATACTATATTTCACGACATAATTTCATTACTCATTACCTGTATGAAAACAGTTAAAATATATACATTGTGAATCATTATAATTCACTTATCAACTTTTGAAAAATCAAAAGTTAGCCCTAATCAAAAGTTATGTCAAAACAATTTAGCCTACTCACTTTCCTTTCGGTAATATTTTTTATTTCATTTAAAAGTCAAACCAATGCGCAAAATAATTCACTTGGAGTTAGTGAAAAAATTGATCAATATGTTAAACACGTTATAGATCGACATGAGCTTCCTGGAGTTGCCTTGGCGGTTATTAAAGATGGTAAAGTCATCCATCAACAAAATTATGGAAAAGCTAATTTGGAACATGCTGTTCCTGTTTCCGATAAATCCATCTTTAGAGTTTATTCCTTAACTAAGCTTTTTGTCTCAACTGGAATCTTTCAATTGATTGAACAAAATAAACTCTCGTTGGATGATGTCATTTCAGATTTTATTCCCAATCTACCTACCGCTTGGCATGATGTGCAAATCCAACATTTATTAACCCACTCCTCAGGATTACCAGACATGGCTCCCTTCTATGAGTTTCAAAATCTATCAGAAGCAGAAGCCAAAGAAAAGGTTTTTCAGCAAGAATTGAATTTTGCTAAAGGAGAAAATTATAGTTACAATCAAACTAACTTTTGGCTATTACAACTCATTATTGAAAAAATAACTGAGCAATCATTTGAAGATTTTATTTTAAAAAATCAATTTGATCAAGCATCTCACCCTGAGCAGGTTTTCTTTTCTTCTGACTCACGAACTATTATCATGAATCGATGTACTCCTTATTTTTGTTTTGAAACGGGGGAGCTAACTATTGAACACCCTCACATCGGTGAATATATGCATGCTACCAATGGAATGAATATCACCCTCAACAAGTATATCGCATGGGACGAAAAAATGAGGAATAATGAAATAATTACTGCTGCATCTCGGCAGAAAATGTTGACTAATTTCATTTATAAAAATCCAACCAGAAGATTCACCTTTGGTTGGGAACAAAAAATCGTCAATGGACATTCTTCTTATGGTTTTACAGGATCCTTAGTGACGGCTTACCGAGTTTTTCCGAAAGATGATATGAGTATTATCTTTTTGTCCAATGGTTTGGGAAACATTTTTGATATTGAAGATGTCGTCAATCACCTAGCAAGTTTAGTGGATAAGGATATTACTGATCCTAATAACTTTATATATGAAACCCTCCTGCAAGCTTCGCTAAAAAATAATTTTGATGATTTTAAACAAATCTATTTAAGTTTAAAAAATAATAATGCCTACAAAAAAATTGACTTCGAAAGTCAAATCAATGATGTTGGTTATATGCTGCTCAATTTAAAAAAGATAGATTCCGCAATTAATATTTTCCAACTGAATACAGAAGAAAATCCTGAAGTTTGGAACGTTTATGATAGTTATGCAGAAGCATTAGAAATGCATGGAAATATTGAAAAGGCTTTACGCTATTATTCTAAAGCGATGGAGTTAAACGTGAATAACCAATATGATTATAATCCTCAACTAAAAGAAAAAATAAAGTCGCTAAAAGAACAATTGGATGCGAAGAAATAATATTTAATCTAAAGAATTCCCCGATGCTTACCTCAGGTGCAGAGAACTAAAGAATAGCAATTAGGGAATAGTATTTTAGACGCTGACTTT
>CAYGRM010000557.1:0-3436 GCA_964352225.1 uncultured Saprospiraceae bacterium
ATTTTTTCAATCATAAAATAAAAGATAATTTACCTATGAAAAATTTATTTATACTTTTTCTTTGCCTTCCTTTTTTGGGTTTTTCTCAAGACCTTCCAACTTTTAATTTAGATTTTGAAACCGTCAAAGAAGCTGAAACACTTCCCAAAGATTGGTTTAAATGGGGAACGCCCAACTTCGAAATTACCTCTGACCAAACTGAAAAGCAACATGGAAAAACTGCGATTAAAGTAGTTTCAAAATCTGAGGACGGAGAAGGATTTGGATGCCCTGCCTATAAAATCCCCGCCAAATATGAAGGTCAAAAAATCAAGCTGACAGGTTATATAAAAATGGAAAATGTGAGAGAAGGAAATGTTGGTTTACTCTTGCGAATTGATGGCGATGGAGGTTCGTTAGCCTTCGACAATATGGAAAGTAAAAATATAAATGGAACAAGTGATTGGAAAAAATATACGATAGAATTAGATTATCCCGACGGCGCACAAACCATTTTTATTGGAGGAATTTTATCTGGAAAAGGAACAGCTTGGTTTGATAATTTTGATGTACTGATTGATGGAAAATCGATTACCAAATTAAAAACTGTCGCTCCTAAATTATTTCCTGCTCAATTGGATAAAGAATTTGACGAAGGATCAAAAATTGAAAAAATAGAGCTCACCCCTGAAAAAACACAATCCCTAGCCACCCTTGGAAAAATGTGGGGATACCTAAAATACTATCATCCTAAATTGGCAACTGGAGATATCAATTGGGACTACGAACTATTCCGATTCATGCCTAAATACCTAGCTGCGAAAGATCATAAATCACGTGCAGAAGCTGCGATCAAATGGATTGAGAAATTAGGTAAGTTTGGTAAAAGTGATTATGATCCCTCAAGTTTGGAATTAAAACTAAAAGCAGATTATCAATGGTTTGGTGAAAATCGCCATGATGAATTAATTTATTTGTTGATCAGATTGAGAACAGCAGACAGAACTGGAAAACATTATCAAATGAGTTTTGCTCCAAATATTGGAAATCCAATGATCAAAAATGAAGCAGCTTATGAAGATTTTCAATATCCAGATGTTGGTTTTAGGTTATTGGCTTTGTATCGATACTGGAATATTATCCATTACTTTTTTCCCTACAAACATCTGACAGATGACAAGTGGGACAAAGTGATGATCGACTTTGTTCCAAAATTTGTCAATGCGAAAAATGAGTTGGAATATAAATTAGCGTTGCTCGAATTGATCGGAAAAGTTCAAGACACCCATGCCAATATTTGGATGCAAGATGATGCTTTAAATGAGTTTTTTGGAAATAATATCTCTGCTGTAAAAATTAAAATGGTGGAAGAAAAAGCCATCGTAGTTGGTTACCATGATGATGAAAAAGGAAAAGCAAGTGATTTAAAAATTGGTGATATTATCACTACAATTGATGGTTCACCTGTTGATGAAATTATCAAAAAAATGCTTCCTCATTTACCAGCGTCGAACTACCCTACTCAATTAAGAGATGTAGCAAAAAAGCTTTTACGGACAAATAAAAAGATCTTGGATATTACTTATTTGCGAAGCGAAAAAGAAAATAACATTACTCTTACAACTTATCCAATAGCTGAAATAAAAACTTGGGCTCCATCTGATAAACAATCTTGGAAGGTCATGGATGGCGATATTGGCTACATTTATCCAGGCACTATTAAGGATGGAGACATCGAGGAAATGAAGAAAAATTTGTTGAGTAAAAAAGGCATTGTGATTGATTTGAGATGTTATCCTTCTCAATTTATGGTTTTTGACTTTGGAAATTTCTTGACACCTGAGGCTAAACCATTTGTGAAATTCACCTCTGGAACTTTAATGAAACCAGGGAATTTCAACTTTGGCCCTAATTTATCAGTTGGTGGAAATGACGATGGAACTTACCAAGGAAAAATCGCCATTCTAATCAATGAAGAAACACAAAGTCAAGCCGAATACACCACAATGGCTTTTCAAACTTCACCCAATAATAAAGTATTTGGAAGTACCACAGCTGGAGCGGATGGAAATGTTTCAACCATTATTTTGCCTGGAAAAATACGAACGATGATTTCAGGAATTGGCGTTTACTATCCTGATGGAACAGAGACGCAACGAGTGGGAATTATTCCAGATGTGGAAGTGAAACCGACGATCAAAGGGGTAACAGAAGGGAGAGACGAAGTTTTGGAAAAGGCGTTGGAGTGGATTAAGAAATAATTTGTTGTCTGTAATTAAAAATGAATTTGAACGCAGAGTCACAGAAACGCTGAGATTTCTTTTTGAAAAATCACACAATCTGTGTCTCTGCATCTCAAACGACCAATTCAAATAACAATACATTTACAAATAAAAAATCATCATCCAAATTCCAACCAACTAAATTTCATCTTTTTCAAAAAATCAAAATGACCCATTTTCAATATTCATTTATGATTCGTTGGGGAAATTCGTTTTGGAAAAAAAAGATACAAAATCGAAATCCATTAATATTTCAAAATTGGAAAAAGGATTCTATTTTGCGAAAATTTCTAGTAGCTTTGGAGATAGCATTTTTAAAATAGCAAAACAATAATAACAATACATTTACAAAATGAAAAAACTTCTCCAAATCCTCAACATCCTCGCTTTTGGAGCGATGGTTTACGTTAATTATTTATCCAATGCTTTACCGATCAATGGCAGAACCCCTGGAGAAATCTCAGATACATTCCCCAATCTTTTTGTTCCCGCAGGAATAACCTTTTCGATCTGGGGAGTGATCTATTTATTTTTGCTGGGATTCATCATTTATCAAGCAAAAGATTTATTTAAGTCTCCTCAAGATGCGACACCTTGGTTTTCCAAAATAGGTCCATTTTTTATTCTCACTTGTGCTGCGAATATTGGTTGGATCTTCGCTTGGCATTATAATTATGTGGAAGTTTCGGTGGGTGTAATGGTTACTTTTTTGATTTTACTCATTACCATTTATCAGCGTTTGGAAATTGGTCGAGGAACGGTTTCTTCAGGAGTGAAATGGTTGGTGCATACGCCTTTTAGTATTTATTTGGGATGGATAACTGTGGCAACGATTGCAAATGTAACAGCATTATTAGTAAGTGTTGGCTGGGATGGATTTGGAATTTCGGAAATATTTTGGACAGTCGGGATGATCTTTGTAGCGACTTTGATTGGACAAAAAATGTTGAATTCTAGGGGAGATATTGCCTATGCTTTAGTTATCATTTGGGCATTTGGCGGAATCATTTTAAAGCAAAAAGGAGTTGAACAAAATATTGTGATTGCTGCAGGTATTGGAATTATTTTGATTCTATTATCTTTGGTGCCTAGTTTGATTCGCTCGGTTAGAGGAAAATAATTTCACCACAGATTACCTTTAGGTTTGTAAAAAGAAGAAAGATTATATATTACCA
>CAYGRM010000558.1:0-3433 GCA_964352225.1 uncultured Saprospiraceae bacterium
TTCAAATTTACTTGGATGGAAACACAGTATCTTATATGGTTCAAATTTATTTTTAAAAGAAAGCCCTTTAACCTTAACCTACACTTTTTGGATGCTTAGACAAATCCTAATTTTCTATAAAGATGAAAATAGCTTATCTTTATGACCTAATCTAAAATCCTTTTATAATGACAGACTTTCAAGACCTCAAAGGTTACCTCGATGACAACGGAAAATTTGATCGCTTACCTGGAAAGAGACAAAAGAAAAAGCAAGCTTCGATGCTTCAGTTTTTAGCTCAAAAATTTGAAGTAGGGAAAAACTATTCTGAAAAAGAAGTGAATGAAATACTCAATCAATATCATAGTTTTGAAGATCCTGCGACGCTTCGTAGATTGATGTTTGGAAGTAAATTACTGAATAGAACCTTGGATGGAAAAAGTTATTGGCTAACTCAAAAGGTAAATTCTTAATATTATGTTTTTTAATAGGAACGCGGATTGAGCGGATGAACACAGATTTGACGATATTATACAAGTGGGTGAAATTCGTGTTCATCCGCTTAAATCCGCTCAATCCGCGTTCCTGTTTTATAATCTATTTTTTTTCTAACAGTATTTTATTGCCCCAGAGATAACTTAGTTAAAGTTAAATAACAATACATTTACATCTCTCTTTTCAAGATCAAAACATCTCGATCTCGAAAATGCAACGCCGACCAAAAAGAATATTTTCTAAATATTTCATAACCTTCTATCTCTCCAAACGAAATAATATATTCATCATCATTCACCCACCAAAAAGAAAGGTGATTAGGTGACTCCCACCCTCTTTGAAAATTATACCAACCATTCAGTTCAAAGCCAGCATCTATTTTCTTCAAGTCTATTCTCTCACTTTGTAAATATTGAAATGCTTCTAACTTTGTTCTGTTCCATGACAAATAATCCTTCGTTCCCGCGATAGCAAAATAACTCATCAAGACAATTGGAAGAGCATAAATCAACTTTTGTAGGTTGATTGTTACAAACTCTACGTGCAACATCAAATACAAAAATACCGAGGCAAAAGTTAACAGCAAATACCGATCATAAAAACTCGTAATCGACATCAAAGGCAAATAAATTACATTCAATAAAAATAGAAATTGAAAAAACCTCTTTAGTAAATCAGAAATAGAATAATAAGTTTTCACCATCAATAAAATAATCCAACATCCTACAACTTGCCCAATTAAACTAAAAATATACATTACCCAAATCGGCAACCGAGGAGTATTGGCCAATGCTAAAGTGTAAGTATCTTTTAGTAATTCGGGCCCCAATCCATAGTTATACATGATATTTCCTCCAAAAGGAAATATCTTTCCAATTGAATGTAAAAAGTACAAAAGTCCAACATTGAAAATCAAAACGGGAAGGATGAATTTTTTATTTAAACCACCAATAGTTTTTATTTTTCCAAAAATAAAAGGTAATATCGGAAGCGAAAAGAAGCCGATGTAAATGATTGTTTTGACTACTTTCTTGAAAATTTCTACAACAAAACTCAATGGATTTTCTAAAAAATAATCATAAAAAAGCTGAGTTACAGGTACATATGCTTTTTCGATATTCATGATTGGTTTTAGAAAAACATCAAAACTCAAATAAGTGGCCACCGATAATAACAACATACTTACAAAAAACAAAATAGACGACTTATCTTTCTTTTTCCAAAGCATCATCAAACCTAAAATAGGTAAAAATAATATCCCAGGTTGTCGAATTAGAAAACTTGCGACACTTCCCAAAATGATAAATATCAAATATTTTCGCTCCTCCGTTTTGAAATAAAAATACACCGCTAGCATCGTTGCTAAGCATGAAAACAAAAAGGGTACATCCGTCATAAATGAAAATGACAAGTTAAAATAGAGTGGATTAAGTAGTAATATCAAGGCTCCAAATAATGATACTTTTGCGGAAGAAGTAAGTTGCAAAATTAATCGATAAAAAAATCCAATTCCCAAGAAAGCTAAAACTAAAACCGAAAACCGAAGGGTGGTAAACGAAAATTCTCCCAATGGCAAACTAAATAAATACCCCCAAATCACCTGCAACAATATCGTCGGAGCAAAATCATCAGACATAGAAATATAT
The DNA here is from genome assembly GCA_964352225.1 of uncultured Saprospiraceae bacterium. Classification (GTDB taxonomy): domain Bacteria; phylum Bacteroidota; class Bacteroidia; order Chitinophagales; family Saprospiraceae; genus CAJQQY01. The sequence continues at coordinate 2,121 of CAYGRM010000558.1, forward strand.
CCATTTTCCAGCCAACTCATCACAGGATAAGCGTAGCGCCAATCATCATTCAATGGAAAATCTCCCATAGGATTCACCAGAAAAATTAAGAAAATAAACAGGAAAAATAAAAGGAAATAATTTTTCATTTAAGTTGAGTCTTTCGTTTTCAGCATACAAAAGTAATCCTTTTGAAAAAATTCATTTCTAGGTCTCAAGAATTTTAAACCTATTGTTGGATTGGTAATAGTTGGATATTTCCTAAGCCCTCACTCCCCTCTTCTGCAATGTGATCAAAAGAACTCCAGCAATAACAAAAAATGTCCCTATCCATTGCAGCCCCCCTAACCTTTCTCCTAAAAATAGATAAGCCATTCCAATGGTGGAAATAGGTCCAATACTTCCAATAATTGCTGCATTGGAAGAGCCAATTACTCGAATTCCTTCTGCCATCAGAAACGAAGGAATTACCGTAGCTATCATGGCCATGGCCAAACTTATCCAATATACCGACCCCGCAAAGTCTAACAAATTAAATCCGTGCAAACCAAGATTATGCACAAATATCCCAAGACAGGCTGCTGACATAGAAATTGAATTATATCGAAACGTACCAATATTAGGAAGCAAACGACCACTCCCTACTATGTAAGCAGCGAAGGTAATGGCTGCACAAAAAACTAAAATAGTCCCTTTGATAACATCTTCTCCTGCCATCGTTTGAAGGTTTTCATAAAATGCAATTCCAACTCCAACATAGGTTAGTAACAATGCAATTACGTGAAGTCTTTTTATTTTGGTATGAAAAAAGATAAACGAAACTAATAACACTAATGTGGGATATACATATAATATGATCCGCTCAAAACTAGCAGAGATATATTGTAATCCCAGAAAGTCAAATAAACTTGCTACATAATATCCGCACAATCCCATTGCAATACTCCACCCCCAATCTTTGCGACTTAATTGATAAGTTTGGTTGGATTTTTTCCGAAAAGACCAAAAACCAATTGCCAGAAATAATGGGAAAGCGAATGCCATTCGTAGGGTGAGCAATGAGACAGAGTCTATGTCATATTGATAGGCCAACTTTACAAAAATAGCTTTCGTTGAGAAAAAAATTGCGCCCAGCAAAACTGTAATGGCAGCAATAATATATGCTCTCCGAGAAGGAGATTCTGTCATAGGTTATTTTTCTTAAATAAAAATTTATTAAAAAAACTCGCCGTCGATATAGCTATTTTTTGGTTCTAAATGAATTCATTTGGTCATGGATAAATACTTATTAAGTGATTGATTATTAAATTTTTTCTAAAATGGTGCTTCAATAA
>CAYGRM010000559.1:0-3417 GCA_964352225.1 uncultured Saprospiraceae bacterium
GTTATATTATTTTTCATAGTAATTTCTGTTTTAAACAAATTATAAAAAATAAAAATATGATTTTTCGCATTGTTGACTTTTATGGAAATATCTTGTCACAATAGCGAATTAAATTTTGTAAAAAATGGATTTAGTTTCACAAATTTTGTATTTTATAGTTGAACATATTTATTACACACCCTGCTTCAAAAAATAGAACATATCAACCAACTTTTTTTGACAGGCAAACACTTAAAATTTTTATCCCATGAAGTATCTAAGCTTATTAGTACTCTTCACCTTCCTTTCCTTTCAGTTTGGAATTTCTCAAGTAAAAAAACAGTATCTCGATAATCAGAATTTGAAAAGTACTGTCGTAGTCAAAGAAGACAATGCTAGCGACATGGACATTTTGAATTCTCAATTTGATATTAACTCAATTGGGCTGGGGCAAGAGATTAGAATTACAACTGAAAAAGATCCAAAACCAACGCTAGCAGAAGTTCCGTTGGCAGAAGTTCCACTAGCAGAAGTTCCTGCCCATCAAGACGAGGTTACTCCTAAAGGAGGTTCAATTGTAAAAAAAACTACGTCTAAAAGAATAGTGAAAAAAGCTGCGGCAAAAAAAGTAGTAAAAGAAAAAAGAATGCCTGCCAGAGCAGTTGCTACGATGCCCAGAGTAAAAAAAGAACCAACTGAAATATATTGGAAAGGAGTTGGGAAATCTTCCACCAAAAAGGTGAAAATGAAAAAGCGAAAAATAGTAAAAAGAAAAAAAATCAAAAAAAGAAGATATCGAAAAGCTCGTTGCTATAGATTTTAAAAAAAATCCCTTGTTCAATTTTGAGCAAGGGATTTTTTTTTAGACCGCTGCGCTGACAGAAGTCAGACCGGTCGCTTCGCTCGCTGACAGAGGTCAGACTGACGATGGTTATCTGCAACTCACCGTTAGTCTGTCCTCTTACAGCGCAGCGGTCTTTCTTTCAAATGTCAAAACAGTTTCTTAGTTTTGCTTCATGTCAAAAAATAAATTTCTCATCGTCGTCGGAGGTGCAACTGCAACAGGTAAAACTGCCATAGGAATTCATCTAGCTCAGCATTTTGAAACTGAAATACTGTCCTGTGATTCTCGCCAATTTTACCGAGAAATGACTATTGGTACTGCCAAACCTACCGCTGAAGAACTCGCCGCTGCAACTCATCATTTTATCAATTCACTTTCCATTGATGATGATTATAATGCTGGTGACTTCGAAAGAGATGGCTTAAAATTACTAGATGAAATATTTTTGGAAAAAGATGTAGCCCTACTCGTCGGTGGTTCTGGTTTATTTATTCGAGCCCTTTGTGATGGATTAGATGAATTTCCGAAAATCCCTATTGAGGTAAAAAACAAAGTACAAAGTCTATTTGAAAAGGTAGGCCTCGAAGCTCTCCAAGTGGCTGTAAAAGATGCTGACCCTATTTACTACGAGAAAGTAGATCAACAAAATCCTGCACGATTAATGCGTGCATTGGAGGTCATTCAAGCAAGTGGAAAACCTTTTTCCTCTTTTCAAAATCAAAAAAAGAAATCTCGAAACTTCACTCCTATTTATATCAATGTGGTGATGGATCGAGAGAAACTTTACAAACGCATTAATCATAGAGTCGACCTGATGATGGAAGCAGGATTACTACAAGAAGCTAAAACCCTTTTTCCCTTCAAAGAAAAAAATAGTCTCCAAACTGTTGGTTATCAGGAATTCATGGATTATTTCGATAAAAAAATATCTCTAAAAGAAGCCATCGAATTAGTCAAAAGAAACTCAAGACGATATGCTAAAAGACAAATGACTTGGTTTAGGAAAGACGATCATTGGGTTGATTTCCAAGCCCATGAAGTTAAGAAAATGATTAAATACGTGGAAGGAAAAATGGAGGAGAAGTAACTAGGATTAAAAGGTATTCACAAGGTGACTGAGAGCCACCTTGTGAATAATATATATTTTTATTTGATAAATTCTGCTTTCACCTCATCGAAGTTTGGCAACTGTTTGTAATGCCACTTTTGCAATATTTTACCATCTTTTAACAATACAATTCCGGGATTGGATCGCACGATAGTTTTCAATAAAATATCGTCTGCCATATGAATAGGATAAGATGCTTTGATCTCTTCGCTAAAATCTCTAATCACAGCTTCCCCTGCTCCACCAGCAATCGCATAAACTTTTACACCTGATTTTTGAGCAGCTTCGGCAAATGGATTAACCACGCCTTCAAAGCGATTTTTATAATCTGAGGTAAATATATAATCCGTTACTGTTTCTTCATGGGAAGAGATTTGATCTACTTTTTTTACCAACTGAAAATCTTCCGCACCAGGAGTTCCGACGGTATCCACCAACCAAGAAGTATCAGCTACCATTATATTTTTCTCCCCTTGGGTATACCCTAATTTATAGCAAACATACATTAAGCTATATCCTTCCTCATTTAATAAATCTTCTGTTACCTCGTTTCCATTAATATCTTCCACCGAGAATTCGCTGATTTTAGAATGAGGAATTTCAGGATCCTCAGTCACTTGCTTCATATCGAATTTGTCTTTTGGGAAATTCTTGTATTGTTTGATATATTCTGCTTCACTCAAGCTAGTCACTTCACCAGTTTCTTTATTGGTGTAGACATAATTCGTCGGTGCGTTCATCATCGATTCTTCTTCCAAAGCTTTTTGATCTCGAATATTTACATCTACTCTAAATGGTCTAAAATCATTCCCAGGAATATCCCAAACGAAATTACTCAATCCATAAAGTGTAAATAAACCAATACTCGCCAAGGTAATGATGTTCCGAGTTTTTGGAGTAAAAATCGAATGCATATCCTTTGTTTTCAAAAGGAAAATAATCGCTGGCACCATCAATACTACATCTTTTTTGAAAGATAGAAACGGTTCTAATTTTATAAAATCACCAAAGCAACCACAATCAGTTACCTTCATATTATTTTTGTCAAATGCTCCCCAATCACCAAAACTAAAAAAGTTAACACCCTCTGGAACATAACCGGTCAATGCTGTGTAACCGGTCAAAAACAAAAAGAATAATACGATTCCAAAAAACAACCACGCTGACAATCGATTCTTAGCTCCCATGATTAACATGATCCCCAAAACGATTTCTAAAATTATTACCGCTAAAGAAACCGCAATAGAATATTCAGAAAAGAATGGAAAAATTGGCGCAATAAACGATATCCAGGTTTCAGAAAAAGTAGATTCAAATTCTGTAAAGTAATCTACTAATTTGTACGATGTTCCGAGTGGATCAGCTACTTTCACCAGTCCTGAAAAGATAAAAAACGCTCCACAAAAATTTTGTAAATAACTGACCCAGAGGCTTTTATTTTGTTTGAAAACTTGTGAAGTGATTCCCGTTAAAACTACTGAAATAG
>CAYGRM010000560.1:0-3397 GCA_964352225.1 uncultured Saprospiraceae bacterium
ACGAAGAAATTTGTGGTGAGAAACTAATTTTTAATTAAAATAGTTTTGACAAAAACTGGAAAGAGGCTCTTCGGAGGCTCTTTCCTTTTTTATTTAAATTTCGCATTAATCTATTTTAATTTCGCATTCTTCAGCAAAAAAGATATATTACCTTGATCTTATTCTTTTAAATAAAATAAAATTGTATATTTGGTTTGACGTTTTAAGATAACTATTTTATTTAACCATTATTGAAAACATTCAAAATGAAAACAATCACCTTACTATCTTTTCATTCCAATAAAAATTCATTCTCCTTTTAATTTGTACTTTTTAATCATTTTTTGTGAATGAGTTATTATTGATGTCCCATCTTTTATATTTTCATGATACATATCACGTATTATTTTCATAATGAAATGGAAATAATATTCATTCAAACTATTCCAAATACCCAAAATATTATTTAGAACTGAATAAGCTAATTGCGTTGTCATATCCAAGACTTGCGATAGCTATTTTGAATTTACATTGAATGGTTCAAAAAGGGCTCACCATTCTTATTGGCTTATTTATATGCTATTCCTAAAAATATTTAAAAGAGTGTTTTAATAAAAATGAACCAGCCTTTATATCCTTTTTTTAACCTAATTAATATCCATATGAAAATAAAAAAACCACCTATCCAAAAAGAAATATTTCACCCTCAATTAAATCAATGCCAATATTGGATTTGCTGAAATTTCTAATATTGTCTTTTTATTAACTTTCAAATTACCCTAATTATGAAATCAATTTTGAATACAAAAATCCTTTTTCCCAACAAAACATACCGGTTATTAGGTCTTATAGCAATTATGTTGCTAACCTCCGTGTGTTTCTATGCCCAGAAAACCATTCCACCAGCACCAGCTAAAAAAATCGTGAAAGGCCAATCGGTGGATATAAAAAGTGATGCGTTGACTGACAACTTTCTTGCTTACGATATATTTTCCATTCCGATGGATGAAGTGCTCGAAATAAAAAGAGGAGCCAATCAATTTAATTTTGTGCTTGAACTAGGCGATAAATATAACTGGGATCTGAACTTAGCCAATAGCGGTTTGCTTGGTTCAAGATATCGCGAAATTGTAGGAACAGAAAACGGCCCAGTAGTTTTACCCCCTCGTGAAAACATTTCCTTTCATGGATATCTCAATTCATCCATAGATGGTATTGTGGCCATGACAATTGATGAAAATTGGATCATGGGATTTGTAACTACTCCTAAAGGAGATCGGTTGTACATCGAACCACTCACCTATGTAGTTCATGATGCGCCTATCAATCACTTTTTAGTTTACAAATCTGAAGATATTGTACAAGATGCTAATGTTACTTGTGGAGCTATGGAAGCAGAAAATCGTGCGCCATCCATAGATGAGCATGATTGGGATATAGAGGTTCCAAGTACAACAGAATCAGTCGTGATGGTATGCCTTGAAGTGGATTTCTCCATTGCTTCTACTTTTGATATGATTAATCCAGCTCATAACTCAGCGGCTTTGGTCATGAATCATGTGATATCTATCACTACCATGATGCAAGCTTATTATAGTTTCCACCCGATTCAATATGCGATAAATGACAACTATGTAGCAGCCAATGCTGCCGCTGACCCATTAACGCCAAATACAGCTTCTAGTAATGTTGACCTCTTACTTCCTGGATTTATGACTTGGGCTCAAGGTGGAGGCTTTGGCGTCCATGATCTAGGTCAAATGTGGACCAATAGAGATATTGTAGGATGTGGAGACCCTAATGTCCCTCCTACCAATAATGGTCTTATCGGATGTGCTTATATTGGAGCAGTTTGTGGAAACTTTCGATATAATGTTTGTGAAGATTTTGCACCAGCTAATTTGGGATGTACAGCAATTCTGAGTGCCCATGAAATTGGGCATAATTTTAATGCTTTGCATTCTGATGCAGGTACTGCTCCTAGCAATATTATGAATGGAACCATTAATTGCGGTGCCACAGGTTTTGGGCCAAATAGTATGACTAAAATCACTAATTATGCGGAAAGTGCCAATGGTAGTTGCTTGGCAAGTTGTGCTCCCCCTAATAATGATCTCTGTGCTGATGCATTTCCTATTGCATGTGGTGATGTACTATCAGGAACCACCGTTGGAATGACAACAGATGTAGGAACCCCTAACTGTGGATCTGCAGCTGTTACTTCCCCTGGAGTATGGTATGTTTTTACTGGAATAGATGGAGTAATTACAGCTGATGTTTGTGGTGCTCCTTATGATTCTAAAATAGGTGTTTACACAGGTACTTGTGCCGGTTTAACTTGTGTTGTAGGAGAAGATGATGACTTTGCAAATTGTGGAGGAAATGATCCTATGGTTAGTTGGGCAAGTACAGCAGGTACGACTTATTATATTCTTGTACATGGCTTTGGAGGTCAAACTGGAACTTTTGACCTTACCTTGACTTGTGTCCAAGGGCCTCCAAATGACCTCTGCGCTGATGCCATACCACTTGCTTGCGGAGCAGATGTAACAGTAGATATTTCTAATGCTACTGGAGCAGATAACCCAGGGTCATGCGGTACTAGTGGAAGTTCAGAACCTGGTGTTTGGTACACCGTAGATGGTACAGGTGGAAATATTAATATTACTACTTGTAACCCAGGAACTAATTATGATACTAAAATTACGGTATGGACAGGAGCTTGTGGTGCGCTTAATTGTGTTACAGGAAATGATGATCAATTCGTAGGAGGTTTTGATCCTGCTTGTGATGTAACTGGAATTGGTTCCAACAGAGGATCTACGGTAGATTTTTGTTCTGAACTTGGAACGACCTATTATGTGTATCTATATGGATTTGGTGGCGCAGTTGGAACTGCACAGATGACAGTAACTTGTGATCCTTTAGCTACCATCACTTGTCCAAATCCAGGTGTTTTTGAATGTGCAGATGATGCAGGTATTACCGCCTGGTTAAATTCTCCTGTCATTAATAATAACAATTGTGTGACGCTATCGAACGATTTTGATCCAGCTGATTTTGATAAATGCGTTACTACCACAAATAATATTACCTTTTCATTGACAAATCCTACTGGGCAAGTCGTTGCCGATTGTGTAGTAGCTTTGACAATCAATGCAGCACCCGTTCCTACGATTACTCCTCCAGTAGTCACTTCACCAATCTCTTGTGTGGATGCTGATAATTTTGTAGCACCTGACGCTACTTATAGCAATGGCTTGATGGGACCTTGTAATATTTCAGGTACTATACCTGCAGGAGTAAATAATTTTTGGGACGTTTGTGGGGGTACAATAGTGTTAAATTATTCTACTACTGACGAATGTGGTAATTTTATTTCTATACCTCCGATTGTTATTAATGTGAATCCTGCACC
>CAYGRM010000561.1:0-3394 GCA_964352225.1 uncultured Saprospiraceae bacterium
AATCAAAACAATTGGAGATGCTTATATGTGCGCAGGAGGACTTCCAAATCCAACAGAAGAGCATGCAAAAAAAATGGTCTTAGCCGCTCTCGATATTACTACTTTTTTACAAAAAGAAAATGCAAAAACAGGCAAGCAGAATGCTATCGACTTACGAATTGGTATCAATACTGGCCCAGTCGTCGCAGGGGTGGTTGGTTTAAAAAAGTTTGCTTATGATATTTGGGGAGATACGGTAAATATTGCTTCGCGAATGGAGTCCACTTCTCATCCAGGAAAAATTAATATTTCGGAAAATACTTATGATCTAATTAAAGATGATTTTGAGTGCGAATTTAGGGGAGAAATTGAAGCTAAAAATAAAGGTAAAATGAAGATGTATTTTGTGATAAAAAAAAGGTGATTGGGCTAAGGGGGAATCCCCAATTTAGGATTTCCGATTATAGCTATCGACAATATTTTTTATCCAAGCTTGAGGTGAGCGGTAAAATTTAGTAGTTTTTTCACCACAGAAAACTCAGATTTTCGCAGATTATAAAAACATGAATCTGTGAAAATCTGAGTTTTCTAGGTGCCCTATGTACTCCCTATGTGGTAAAAGCGTATTTCAAAAGTTCACAGGATTGGTGGTTTAGGAACCATTCTTTTTTAACTCCTATTCCTCAATTTCGTAAGGAGCTAACGTGTCTTCATCTTTTAGAAAATTCCAAAGTGCTCGCGGTTTATATTTCTTATTAGTTTTTTTCATTTTATGGAGTACACTAATATGTATGACAGGTTTATGAGTTGAGGTTATAGGAGCTGCTCGATCTTCTTCACCTATCTCAATTCCAAAGATGTTATACACCGATTTATGAGTTTCCTTTTCTAAATCGTCTTGGTATTCGTATGCATCCCCATCTTTAATTAACAGACCCTGAGCTTCCGCTTGTTCCCTCATCCACCTAAGTGCGATATCAGAATGATGCCGATCTGCATATCCACCTCCAACATCTGAATGGACTCCTGGAAACCAAACTTGCTTAATCCTGTGCTTATTTTCAGGAGTGACATCCCATAGAGTAGGTTGGAAAGATTTCCGCCTTTCGTCAATGGCAATTGCATGGCAAGCAAATTTTACTTCCTCATTCAGTTTGGTGTCATGAAAATTAAAAAGTTTATCCCCCACCCTTTTTAGGAAGGAAGCAGGAATCCCCAATGCGCCCACCGTATCCCATACTCCGAGCATCTGGATAGGACATTTTTTATTAGCTGCTTTGTAGGCCTGCTTTCTTTCAGAATCCTTATCTCGGTAGGCATCATATAGTTTGTTGACATCTGAAGAGATTTGAAAGCTTTTAGGCATCACACCACAACCATAAATAAGACCAGCCAATGACCTTGCCGTGTAAGCACCTCGACTAAAGCCAAAAATATATACTTGGTCATTTTCTTCGTGATGCTCCACCAAAAAGGTATAGGCTTCTTTAATATTCCTCGAAAGGCCTACACCATGTAAGCCTCCCAACTTCTTATCGTAGCCACCATCGGTGCCCACGCCCTTACCATAATAACTGATTTGCTGAGGACTATCGGTCAGACACATTTGATGTAATAAGGCCACATTGCTTAGTTTGCTAGGGTCATCCTTATCATTCCAGGTGCCATCTAAAAATATCGCTATGTTTTTCATCTTGGCATTTTGTGATTTTAAAAAATAAATGATATTAGACTTTATTCGATGGACGTTGCACGTTTTACGTCTTACGTTGAACGTTCTCCCATACAACTCCATTTAGAATAAAATCTATTGTAATTATATCAATTTCTAATGAAATAATTATTTTTTCTTACTGATTTTTTTTTACCTACTGTCACCTCCCTACTCGAACTCAATGTCATTAAGTTAAGGATTTTTGAATGTCGATTTAAAAACGCTTCGCAAAGGATTTATGATTTGAGAAGTTACCCCCAGAGTTTGCTAGTTTCTTCACTTCTCAAATCCTTAGTGAAGTGTTCCTTGATCGATATTCGATATTCAGGTTCTTAACTTAATAAAATTGGGGTCGAGCGGGGGATTCCGCCTGCTGTGAAAATAATTATCCTTACTTTCTTACAAAAATATTTTCTCCATTTATCTAAACTTATTGAAATTACCTACTTACTTTTAACAGACTAAAGGGCTTTCTCCTAAAAATAAAATTGAACCTAAGGTTCCTATAATGGAGGCTTATATGTTCTTATATGTCTTATATGGTTTTAAAAAAGACACATTCATCCTTACATAGTATTTTTATGAGAAAGCCCTTTAACAGACTATTTGGTTTTTAAATCGTCAATAATTTAAAACTAAAATATTTCGACCATGAAGAAGCCCCATTCTTTTTCTAAAAAAATAGGGAACATAAGTTGGCTACTTTTTTTCTTTCTATTTATTCCATATCCATACTCAGCGCAGGAAAGCAATTCAAATTCTGCTGCTGAAACTGTTCTTACAGGTATTCAACTGATGAACATTTATGACTTGGATATGAATGCTCATTCATTTCATGCCGACCTGTATATTTGGTTTAAATGGAAAGGGAAGCGAAATCCTACCAATATCGAATTTGTCAATTCTATAGACAAATGGAGTTTTACTCAAATTAATTTTTACGAAGAACCTAAACTTTTGACTGATGGATATTGGTATAATGGAATGCGGATTGAAGGCCGGTTTTTCCATCCATTCGAATTAGAAAAATTTCCTTTAGACAAACACAACTTAGAAATCATTATCGAAAATTCAGATTACCCGTTGGACTCTCTGGTTTTTGTTCCAGATAAGGACGCCGCTTTTAAGCGAGAAAATTTACTATTGCCCGGTTGGAATATCACGGGTGTTCAAGCAGCAAGTCTTACGACTTTGTATCCTTCTGATTTTGGGGAAACAGGCACGAGGGAACTTGTTTTTAGCAATTATACTTTTGGATTATCCTTAGCTCGACCTACAAATTATTTTTGGCTCAAATTGATGTTGCCCTTGATGGTAATTATTCTTGTAAGTTTAGGTTCTTTATTTATTCATCCTAAAAATTCTGATGCGCGAATTTCGCTAGTTATCGGTGGATTATTAGCTGCGGTTTTTTTACAACAATCTTATAGTTCGGCATTGCCGGATGTAGGATATATGGTTTTGATGGATAAAATTTATTTACTCATTTATATAGCAATTGCTGCAATGATGCTTAGAGTTATCCTTTCAGGAAATAATATTTCCATTTTGAAAAAGCAGGCAGACTTGCCTAGCATAAAGAGAAAAGATAAAAAATTGGCTTTGTTCCTTTTTGTTGCTTTGATGATAGGGATCGGTATTTTGGTATTTCAGAATTAAGACTATGTTGATTGTTTTTTTTCAAAAAAAAAGGACGAATAT
>CAYGRM010000562.1:0-1307 GCA_964352225.1 uncultured Saprospiraceae bacterium
TTTGCTCGCTTTCCTTTTTTATAATATGTTGAAAGTTCTTTTTCTAAACTCTTGACGCTATTTGCTTTTTGATAATCCAATTGATACATTTTGGCAATTGGCTCAGCAGTTCGTTTTTGAGTCACTTCGAAAAAATCATCTAACTCATCACTCGTCGATGGGCCAGGAATAATTCGAAAAATTCCACCCCCTGAATTATTGATAATTATGATACGTAAATTGGAAGGCAAATATGGATTCCATAGACCATTTATATCATAAAAAAAACTTAAATCTCCGCAGACCAAGGTCGTTGGTTTTCCACTTGCAACTGCTGCACCAACTGCGGTAGAAGTGCTACCGTCAATGCCAGAAGTTCCTCGATTAGAATGATAAGATAGATCTTTTCGTTGATCAAAAAGTTGAACGTAGCGAACGCCTGCGCTGTTTCCCATTTGAAAATTACTTCCTGCTGGAATATTTTTTAAAATACTTTCGTAGGCTTTGAAATCTGAGAATTTTACTTTTTTCAGAAATTGATGGTGACGTTTTCGGGTATAGTCATTTCGATCGTTCCAAGTTTTTTGGAAATTACTTTTCACCCAAGAATTCTCTATATTTAATTTTTCAAAAAAATATTCAGGGCTGGTTCTTATCGTTTTAGTGAGTGATTGATAAGTATCCATTTCCTCTCCAGCGATATCAAAATGCCAATGCTCTTTTGGCTGTAATCTTTTAAAAAGTGCTTTTATTTTTTTAGAAATAATTGCTCCGCCTAGGGTGACCAAAATTTCGGGAGCAAATTGCTCTTCCTCTTTCTTTTCAATTGTTGTGATTAATCGGTCAACGCAAGGGTTAAACTTTTCACTCCAGAGGTTGGCGGTCGTTTCTGTTAAAATTGTAACAGACGGGTCTGCATCTAATTTTTCCAAAACGGCATTCAATTCTTCATTCTTTTCCATCAATCCACAGAGGATTAATTTCTTTTTTGAACCTTCCCAGATCGTTTTTAATTTTTCAAAAACAGACTCGGAAAGTGTATTTTCAACATCAACTAATTCTTGAATTTTGGGAACATGATTAGTTTTTTTCACCAAATCATATAATGGTTCCCGCAAAGGAATATTAATGTGCACCGGTCCTTTTTTAGGAAAATGAGCAAGATTTATTGCTTCATTTATTTGCCGATCGTTGAACCAAATATCTGCTGTTTTGGGTTTTGCCTCTTGGGTGATTTCGTAGCTTTTAAGAATATAATTTTTGAAAATATCTCTTTGTTGAATCGTTTGTCCAGCTCCTTGATTAATCCATTCGACCGGTCGATCGGC
>CAYGRM010000562.1:1317-3383 GCA_964352225.1 uncultured Saprospiraceae bacterium
CTAAAGGAATTCTTTGGTAAAATGCTTCGACGATAGCAGGTGCATAATTCAATGCGGCACTTCCTGAGGTACAAGCGATAGCAACTGCTTGCTGAGTTTGTTGTGCCATTCCAAGTGCAAAAAATGCAGCGGCTCGTTCATCGACGATAACATAGCATTGAATTTTTGGATGGCGATTGAAGGCAATAGCTATTGGAGAATTTCTGGAGCCGGGGGAAAGGACAATTTTAGTAATGCCTTTTTGGACGCAGATTTCGACTAGAGATGATATGCTGGTTTTGTTGGTTGTCATAGTGGCGGGTCGCTTTAGCTGCCCGTATTTTTTTGATAAAAAATTAAACGAATTTTTGTTTGGAAAAAATCTATCACTTTTTTACTGCAAGCTAAAGCTAGCAGCTACAGAACCTAAAACATTGAGTAGCGTTTTGGCTTTTAACTCGGTCTCTTCCCACTCCTTTTTCGCATCTGAGTTAGCCGTAATTCCTCCTCCTACAAATAATGTAGCAGTATTTTTATTAATTTTCATGCATCTTAGATTGACATAAAAATCAACAGCATCTTTTTCCACCATGCCTAGGTACCCCGCATAATATTCTCGATCATAAGGTTCGGTTTTGTAAATCAAATCCAAAGCCTTTTCCTTTGGCAATCCACAAACTGCCGGCGTAGGATGCAAGTCCTGAATGAATTGGAATAACTTTGATTTTGTTATTTTTATTTCAAACCTTTGCTTCAAATGAGCCATTGCTCCTGCTTGCGAAGTATACGTTTCAGATTGGTTTAAGATTTCTAAATGATTACTTTTTATTTTCTCCGAAATATAATCTACGACCATACCATGCTCTTCAATTTCTTTTTTTCCCCACGTAAGATTTGCCACATTTTCATAATCAAGAACTCTTTGAGTCCCTGCAAGCGCAACTGTTTCTGCAATCCCATTTTGGTAAGTCAATAATTTTTCTGGAGATGCCCCTGCCCACAGTCCAAGTCCTGGTAGATTGACTACGTACACCATCGCTCGAGGGTATGATTTTTCGATTTTTTCAAAAAAAGAAATCAAATCGAAATCTTCAGAAAGTGCTGTTTTTTTGATTCGACTATAGATAGCTTTTTGAGTATTATTATTTTCAAAAAAATCTAGATAGGCTTGAATATGATTTTGATAGGTTGGGAAATCGACGCTGTTCATGCGACTTTTAGTTTTCAAAAATGTGGGAACTTCTAACTTCGAAATCGTAGGATTAGGAATGGAGTTTCCATTTTCCAACACTACATTTACATCGTTTTTAATTACCAGATGAGGAACATTTTCCCTTTGTGAAAAAGGAGCAAAATGAAAACCTGACTCTTCAACCTGATGACCTTCAGTTAATGGACTCTGCTGTGCAACAAACTTTACCGGCTGATTCGGCGCTCTAAAAAGTGCGAATGGAATATTTTTCTCCAAGTATGAATTGATCGTATTTCCCATTAATTTCTTCTTTCTATAATTCTAGTAGTGAACCTGACCAAACTAACTAATTGATCTTGGTCATTGGTGATTTTTATTTCCCAAACGTGAGAAGTTCGCCCTATATGAATGGCTCTACAAACTCCCGTAACTATCGTTCCTTCTTTTCCACTTTTGATATGACTAGCTCCGATTTCAGTTCCGACAGCAGAATGAGTATTTGGGTTTATTAATAAAACAGAGGCAACACTTCCAATCGTTTCTGCCAATGCTACGGATGCTCCTCCGTGCAGCAATCGCATAGGTTGAACGGTTCGATGATCGACAGGCATCGTGGCTGTGAGTTGATCTTTTTCAATTTTAGTAAACTCAATCCCAAGGTTTTCGACCATGGTATTTGCATTAAATTTATTGAGTTGAGCTATGGATGCTTCTGGAAACATTGGTTATATTTTGTTAGTAATTTTGTATTTAAAACAAAAAGAAAATGACATTGTTTTTAATTTTCAATAAAAACTGAAAGTTAAAGTTAGTAAGATTTTCCGAAGAGGAAAATTGTCCTTAAGTAGTTAGACAATAGAAAACGTAGTTTATAAGAATATCTTTTTCCGCTATT
>CAYGRM010000563.1:0-3371 GCA_964352225.1 uncultured Saprospiraceae bacterium
GGAAATATAAGGAAATTGAATTGGAACTAGTGCCCTTTCGTGTATATACCATAGGCGCTTATGGTCAGCGAATAACCTGAACGCTGATCCCTATAATAAAAAAAGCACTCGAAGAAATAAATCTAAGAGTGCTCTGTCAAAACTATCTAATTTCTAACTATTACTTATAAAAACGACTAATGAGTTTCTTATTTAAATTAGAACTAATCCCAATCTTGATTTTCGCCTAATTTTACTTTTTGCACATTAATGATTTCGTGATTAGATCGATCACTTGCATCATAATAATGAACAAAAGCAATTACAGACAAATTTTCTTTATCATATTCTGAAATGTCAATATCTTCAAAACTGCGGATAAAAAAATCTCGGTCTTGCTCATCCATATTATTTATTTTATTTCCAGCAGCTGCTGTCAAAACTTTTCGCACCACAGCATGATGTCGGTAATCATTCCCTGATGCGCCTGATTGATTTACTTCAGGCACTTCGTCTTCAATCAAGTAAGTGGTCAATCTTAGATCGCCTTCTGTGATCACACTTTGACCTATAAAAACTTTGATAGAAGCTTTTCCATTTTCCACAAATTCAGTTTCCATTTTAATACCTAGAGTTACTTTTTCTTCCATTCGAGTTTCAGACTTACTTCTTAACTGTGAAGTCAATAAGGGAACTCTCGGAGAAGAAGTCCCAAAAGCATATCGATCAACTAGCGCTGAAGGAAAACTAGAAATACCAAAAGTACTTTTGATTTTATGTGTTTCAGTTGTACTGAATGGATCACTATAATGAAGTGCTGCCGCGAAAACAGTATTAGGATTTTCATCCAAAACCGTTTGAATTCTTGGAAATGCAGTTGCACAAGCTCCACACCATTCACCGGTGAATTCTTCAATTAAAACTTTTTTGGTAAATGTCTCAGGAAGGTCTGCAAGCACATCGAAATCCTTTTTACAAGAATTGAAAGTTAGCATCGAAAAGAAAAGAATGGATAAAATGGAAATAGAAAGATTTTTAATTTTCATAATTTTTAAGTTTTTTTTTGAAAAAGATTAATGTTGTTTGTTGATAGATAAGTTGATGCTCCAAAATGCTGCATCTTGATTTGTATAATATTAGACAGAATCGAAATAAAGATAAAATTCAAATATCAAATCAAAATATTCATGTAGCACAATGAGAAATCTTTTTTTTCTCCCAAAAAGAATGTAAATTTGAAAACACTTCCAGAAACTCCACTTACCGCATTATTATAATTGGGTATACGAAAATTACCAACTCGAGGGTAGAAATACATCAACCTCTCGCCGTATCTTCGTATTCCCTCCAAATGTTTAGTAACATACTATTTAAATATATTAGACTTCAAATGAGGTCATTTAGAGAATCAAAAACTAGCTCGATTTAATCACACGAGTTGCCCCCTTCCCCCACGGTTGTGGTGTGACGCACAGAATTTGAGCAAGATACTATGAGCAAACATACCACATCGGATTTCAGGTTCCCTGAGAAAAAATGTGTTCACGAATTATTCGAATCGCAAGCAGATCGGCTTCCGAATGCTACAGCTTTGGTCTTCGGAGATCAATCAATGACCTATGGCGAATTGGATAAAAAAGCGAACCAATTAGCACATCTTTTGCAACGCAAAGGCATCAAGCCTGAGTTAGCAGTTGCTATATGTGTAGAACGTTCATTAGAAATGGTGGTGGCAATTTTGGGGGTACTCAAAGCAGGTGGAGCCTATTTACCTATTGACCCAAATTATCCTCAGGAGCGAATTCAGTTTATGCTCGAAGATACTGATGCAACAATCTTACTTACCCAAGAGCATTTAAAAAACAATATACTTACAAATGAAAGATGTGAGAGAATTTGCTTGGATTCCGATTGGGAAAAGATAGAAGAGGAAAAAACTTCGAAGCCATTCTGTAAAAAACTTTCAGGTAATTTAATTTATACGATTTATACTTCTGGCTCAACAGGAAAACCAAAAGGTGTTCAAGTCGAGCATCGTAATGTGGTGAACTTAATTCAAGGACAAATTGATTTTGTGAAGCAACCAGTCAAGCGATTTTTGTACGCTTACTCTTTTGCTTTTGATGGTTCAGTTTTGTTGATGTGGTGGACTTTGTTACAAGGTGCAACGATGATCATTGCGGAGGAAGGAATGGAAAAAGATGTGCAGCTCCTCGGCAAATTTATAGACGATCATAAAATTTCTCACTTACTAACGTTTCCTTCTGTTTACACAATTCTATTGGATCAAGTAAATGTAGATAGATTGTTATCACTTGAATCTGTTAGCGTTGCAGGCGAAGCATGTCCTTCCAGTTTAGTAATCCAACATCAACAAATATTACCAAAAATAAAGTTGCTGAATCAATATGGCCCAACAGAAGCAACTGTTGGCGCAACCATTTATTTTTCACCTGAAAATTTTCAAGGCGAAAAAGTGCCGATTGGAAAACCGATTGATAACGTCCAAATTCTTATTTTAAATGAAAAATTAGAAAAAGTAAAAACGGGCGAAATCGGTGAAATACACATCGGAGGAAAAGGTGTGGCAAGAGGTTATCTAAATAGAGAAGAATTAACCAAAGAAAAATTTATTCAAAATCCTTTTAGGAAAAAGAAAAAAGATCGACTCTATAAAACGGGAGATTTAGGAAAATTTCTTCCTGATGGAAATATTGATTTTATCGGTAGAGCAGATCATCAAGTGAAACTCCGTGGCTACCGAATCGAAATGGGAGAAGTCGAAGCAGCCATTTCGCAACATCCAAATGTACTTGAAACTGTTGTTGAGATTTTTGGAGAAAAACCTGCCAATCAAAAACTAATAGGTTACCTCACCTTGAAAAATGGAGCGCAATTAAATGCTACGCAACTTCGAAATTTTTTAGAGGAAAAAATTCCTGAATATATGATTCCATCAACATTTATGTTTTTGGAAAAAATGCCATACGCTACTTCTGGAAAAATAGATCGAAAGAATTTACCTCAACCAAATAATACACGACCTGACCTTGAACAGAAATTCGTAGCCTCTGAAACGAGTCTTGAAGATTGGATAACTCAGCTTTGGCAGGAAGCATTAGGTTTAGAAAAAATAGGGATTGACGACAAATTTTTTGAACTCGGAGGCAACTCATTGCAAGCAGCAGCTTTTGTAGCCAAAGTTCAAAAAGAACTCAACGAAACAGTTTTCATTGTTTCGATATTCGAAGCACCAACTATCCGAGAGTATGCAAAATTTTTAGAAAAAAATTATAAAAAAGCACTTGCTAACCGTCGTAGCGTGACTCTCCCGAGTCACGACCCCAAGCAAGAACAATTTTCCCAAAACAAAAATAACAATACACCTAACC
>CAYGRM010000564.1:0-3365 GCA_964352225.1 uncultured Saprospiraceae bacterium
ACATTATTATTAGAACCAAGAGGTGATGGTTTTGTGAAAACGTTTCAAGAAACTATTTACGAAATGAAATTACCGGTCATCGTTATGGGTGTTGAAGATGTGGAAAAAGAATACGAACGACTCAAAAAACTCAATGTCAATTTTATAAAAACACCAACTAAAAATGAATGGGGGACGGAAGCAATCTTTGAGGATACTTGTGGGAATTATGTTCAAATTCATCAGAATCCATAAAGTATTTATTCGTTTGACGTTTGACGTTAAACGTTTTACGGCTCGCTTTACAATTCTATTTAGTATAAACTCTAATAATGAAAAAATCTATTTTAGGACTTCGAACCTGTATTTACAAAGTGGGTGATTTGCAAAAAGCAAAAGAGTGGTATGCTAAAGTTTTTGAAACAGAAGCTTACTTTGATGAACCATTTTATGTTGGGTTTAATATTGGAGGTTATGAGTTAGGTTTGCTTCCTGAAGAAAATCCTACAACTGAAAAACCACCAACTGTGCTCACTTATTGGGGAGTGGAAGATATCGAAAAGGAATATCAGAAATTTCTTGACCACGGGGCAACGGAACATGAAAAGCCAACGAATGTTGGAGGCGAGTTAATGGTTTCGACCGTCAGAGATCCTTGGGGGAATTTGGTAGGATTGATTTATAATCCTCATTTTAAGTTGGAAGATTGAGGTATTTGTTAAGGTATCGGATCACTCTAAGTTCTAACGATACCCCATAAGTAGAATTAAATTGAACGCAGAGGCGGAGAGACGCAGAGCATATCAGACCGCAGATATTTTTTTTGTAAAAAAAATAAGAGATGCAGAAGTTTTAAAGAATTAGTCAGGATCTCTGCATCTCTCCTCAATTTTTTGAAAAAAATTCTCCACCTCTAAAAAACTCCGCGTCTCCCCGCCTCTGCGTTCAATCCTTCAAAAATTTATGGGGTATCGTTAGAACTCTAAGTTATCCGATACCTATTCCCAATCATTCGAGTGGAAGTTTTATATTTTAAAATTGAATTCGATATAAAAAGTCAGGGAAAAAACCAATTTGATATCGTTCGTTGACCTGATTTGTTTGTCGATTATAATCTCTCGAAAAGATATTTTCTCGATTGGTTACATTTTGGAAATCCATGTAAATCTGTTGAGAAATTTTTCGTTTTCTACTATTTAATTTGAAACCAATTTTTACATCCCAACGGAAGTAATCATCATATCTTTCAGAGAAAGCTAAGTCATCTTTTCTAATTTCAAAACCAGCTAATTGCGATGCTGTCAAATCTACTGGTGTATAATATCTTCCTCCTGCGCTGGTCAATTTAGTATCAACCAAAATCGCGTTTTGCTTTGCTTTACCTACTTTAAACTCCCTTCCTGCCAAAACATTAATTACATAATTATTATTGAAAGCAGTATTTCTTTCGATACCATCACTTCCTTCATATTTGGAATCAAAAATAGAAGCAGTTAATAAGCCATGGAAACCATTGCTAAAGAATTTTTCCAAAGTCAATTCTACTCCTTGATTAAATCCAGTTCCTTCATTCGTTAGGTTAACTTTACCAACTGGAAAACCAAAGTCAGCTCCTAAATTAAGCATAGAAAAAGAACTTGGATTGCTATCCACCGCAACTCGGTCAATGGCTTGGTAGTAGGCCTCTACTTTTGCTCGCCAATTATTGGCGAAGGCATAATCGTAACCAATCACAAAATGTTGACTTCTTGAAAATTGCAAATCTGTATTGGTCAAAGTTATATTTCCTTCGTTATCTCTACTTTCAGTCAGCATAATTGGAAGTGGTACATTTTGACTATGTATTCCATATCCAAAAGTCAGTTTTTGTTTTTTCGCAAAATCCCAACTCAAAGAAGTTCTTGGTTCTATCACGAATTGATCATTAATTTCTTGGTATAATCCATGTGCTCCTAGGTTCAAAGTCCACTTAGGATTAAATTTATATTGGATTTGAGCAAAAGGTTGAATCGTCAAAACGCTTTCATTAAATTCATAATCTGTTCTAATATCATTGTATCCATCTCCATCAACATCAGGTGCTTGCTCGGCGTCTCGATTGATGAGGTCATAGTTGGTTTGCTCTGCCAAAATTCCCACTCGCATAGTTGCTTTGGAGTTGAATTTTTTATTGTAAAAAGAAGAAATAGATAATCGGTTTTCTTCATTATTCCCATCCGCATATCTAATTTTTAATTCCTCGGCAGTTCCAAGGTTAAAATATCGATCAATGGAATATTCATTTCGCGTCAAAGAACCTGCGATGACAGTTCGAATGTAACTGTCGTTTCCAATAATTTTATTGTGTCGAAGGCCAATCACCCCAAATCTTGAGCGAGGAAATAAATCCTGATCTAATTCTGAAAATAAATCAGTCGAATCAATTTCTGCTCCTACAAAATCAATGGAACTCGTTCCTCCAATTCCGAACAAACTAAATTTCCCAAACTTACTGGTGTGCGAATCAATCTTAAAAGTTAAGTCAAAATATTGAGGAGTAGCAGCAGTTTGTGGAGGGCTAATCAAAGCAATAAAACTATTCCGAGCAGCCACTAAATAGGAACCTCCTTTTTTTCCAAGAGGCCCCTCAGCCATAGCTTCCAATCCGCTAAAAGCACCCATCTGGAAGGTGAATTCATTTTTATCACGATTACCACTTCGCATCCCAAGGTCAAAAACTCCTGAGCTTGCATTTCCATATTCAGCAGGAAAAGCACTTGTTAAGAAATCTGAATTTTTCAAAACGTTTGGATTCATCGCACTCACCGGACCACCTGTACTTCCCAAAGTGGAGAAGTGATTTGGATTCGGAATCGGAATTCCTTCCAATCGCCAAAGGACACCTACAGGTGAATTTCCCCGAATGACAATATCATTTCGAGAGTCATCAGCAGTAGCTACTCCAGCGAAGTTTCCAGCCAATCGAGCTACATCACTTCTTCCTCCGGCGTAACGATTTACTTCTTCGAGGGAAAAAGTACGGGCTGAAATAGAGGCCATTTCGTTGATCGCTCGATCCTTTTCGGCTTCGGCAGTTACGACAACTTCATTTAAAATCTCTACTGATTCGACCATAGATAAATTCAAAATGACTTCTTTTCCCGAAGTGATATCGATGTTTGGTAAAGTCAACGTTTCATAGCCGATATAACTAATTTGAAAAGCTTGACGGCCAACTGGAATATTTTCTAATTTGAAATAGCCATCCACATCGGTGGTTGTTCCTACTGCATTTTGCTCATTAACCCATTGAATGGTAGCTCCAATAATTGGGATTTCTGACTGCTTATCTAGAATTTGCCCTTTGACCGTTTGGGTAACATTTTGTGCTTGAAGAGAAATAGATA
>CAYGRM010000565.1:0-3347 GCA_964352225.1 uncultured Saprospiraceae bacterium
AATTTGGATAGGCTAATACTACATTTCCTGAACCTCCTGCTCCGGTAGGTTCGAATACTGAGCTTGCGGTAACAAAGCCACTTTGGTTCCAATTCGGATTGTAATTAGCCCCATTTATATTGTTATAAGCTTCACTAAAAATTGAAATCACATCTACTGCATTTCGAGCTGGGGGTGTTGGTGCATCTATATGAGGTGCTCCAATATAATAAGATACCGTATAAGTTTTAGTAGTGCTGCCATCTTGTGAGGTGACCATTACGGTAGCATCGCCAGGAATGGTGGTAGCTTGGGTTATAATTGCCGAAGCTGATGCATCTGCAGTTGTGGCTAAAGTAATTTGAGGTACTACGGTTGTTCCTCCAGGTAACTCAAGATTGTAAGATGCAGAATTAGGGGTAAAACCTGTAATGGCAGTTCCATCTACTTCTAAAGCACTCAAAGTCGCATCAGTTCCTGGTGCAGCTGCAGTCTTCCAGAAATATAGATTATCTACATAAATAGCATTTGTTGAACCATTACCTCCATCAAACTTAAATTGAAAAGCATTGGTAAGGTCACCTGTGATACCAGGAACAGGAATTTCTATACTTTGCCATGCGCCATCTCCATTCGTAATGGCGTGCGGAATTTCTGCTCCAGAACTTAAAACCGTTATATTAGGTGCTACACCATCAACCGTCCAAATATCTAAATGTAAAAATTCCATGGAAGTAATATCCTGAACACTATTAAATTCTATTCCTTGATAGTTAAAATTTGGATAGGCTAATACTACATTTCCTGAACCTCCTGCTCCGGTAGGTTCGAATACTGAGCTTGCGGTAACAAAGCCACTTTGGTTCCAATTCGGATTGTAATTAGCCCCATTTATATTATTATAGGCTTCACTAAAAATTGAAATTACATCTACCGCATTTCGAACTGGTGGTGTTGGTGCATCTACTGTAGGGGCTTGAGAAAACCCAAAAGTGCTCACAAAAAGAAATAGTAAAAGAGAAATTTTTTTCATTGTTGTTATGTTTAATTAGTTTTTTATTTATGGAATTTTACCACAAATTATACTTTTTTTTTTCATTTTCTATGTAAAAAATATTTGTGAAATAGAATTTTCTAGCTGGTGCTATCGCTCTACGCTAGTATTTTTTATTAACTTTTTTAGAGGTGGCACTAGCGAGTACAGGAAGCTTGACTCGAATGGGTAAAGATGTGATGAAGTTAAATATAAAGGTTGGAATGTGAGGATAAATAAACACCTAACAGGATCAAAAATGCTTGGAACAGTTTTCTAGTTTTCCATTTGAAAAGTGTCACTTAGGCACTCAAAAATACTTAACAATGATTTCAATTTTTTGTTTTTCTACACCATTACAATAAAATTTAAAATCTTCAAATCGTGGTCTTTTCCAACCTCTATGATAGAAATTGGAAAAACCATAACCCTCTTTTGGTATACCAAAAAAATTAAAATCCATTTTTTTATTATTGTTTTTATCATCAAGAAGAGATAGGCCAAAGGTTCCTTTTTCAAGTGTAAGGTTTGCTTTCAATTCTCCATCTTTTTGATCTTTTTTGGAAAAATTAAATTCTTTAATAGGAATTTCTTTTCTGAAACTTTCCTCATCTAGGAAAACTCCAACTAAAAAACTTCCTTCATTTGAAGTGATCCCTTTTATGGTTAATTCTATATTTTGAGATTGTGTAAAAAATGGTATGATGGTAAAAAGAAGAATGAGTAATGTTTTCATAGTATGAATATTAAGCCTTTAAAAAATTTAAGTAATTGGTCATTATTAAATATAGAATTTTGACGAGGGAATTTTTTTGCCAGTTTTTTCAAAAAAATCATTGCATACTAAGGTAAAACGGAAATCTGGAATCATAGCCATCAATAACTATTTTTTGGAATACCTCCCTTAAATCAGAAGTGTCAGTTTTTACAACGGATTCATTAAACCCATCGTTTGGGATATAATCAAAGTCAACTGGATGCTCTTGAGCAATTGAAATGTTGCACGTAAATATTAAGGTGAATAGTATAAAAAATAGCCTCATATGATTATCAATTTTTATTTTTTAATTCTACCCAACGATTTTGTGTATGGCTCGTTACAGAAAATCAGCTATGATTTTTCGTCGTAAAAGAAAGATAGCAAATTGCAATGAATTCCGATTAGGAATTTAGCCGCCATGAGCTATACACTTTGTTGAACAAAGCTCCTGCATCCCGGCCTAATAATCCGAATCTTTAGTCGTTTTTTACGATACAAAACTAACCCGCTTAGATAACCGTATTTTAGTAACCTCCCACTCCGCTGCTGCTACTTCGTTAAGGCTGAGTTGTTGAGCCAGCTAAATTACTAGCGGAGGCAAGTAGAAGTAAAATTTATTCCTCCGGTAGGCGACGATCTTCAATCCCTAAATACTTTTCTATTTCGCGCTCCATGTATCTAGCCTTGTTTCTAGAATCAATATAACTGATGATTTTAACATGTTTTTGACCTTCAGGTGAATTAAGTATAGCATATAGGGTATAATAATTTGAAGCGATAGTTTTGACATACAATTGTTCAATTTCTTGGGTAGCAATCAATTTATCCTTTCTTAAATTTTTTGGACGATATGCGATAGATAAATATTGGTCATCAATAATCGTATATATTTTTTCATTTGGGCTATTCCAATATTTATAAAAAAAGAAAAGTGCCAAAGCTCCCACGCTGGCTGGCCAATAAACTGAAAACCCTTCTTTTAAATGTATTAAATAAATCAGTCCTGCAATAAATACTAAACCGATAGCCATAGCAATCCATCCTCCACCGGTGGGTTGTTTCATGGTTAACTCTAGTTCATGATGAAAATAACTTTTTTCGATACCAGCAGGTCTAGCGATATTTTCCTCTTCTACCTTTTCATTGGTTTGTGCCAAATATTTGACTTCTTGGTCGAAAGAGAATACCGTTGCACAGCTTTCGCACTTAGCAATTTTATCATGGATATTAATCTGTTCGATCGAAGGAGGAGTATTGCAAGAAGGACAACTAACAGGGACGATATTCTTGATCGGTTTGGTAGTTGGAAATGATTGGTCAACTTGTTTAAATTCTAATTTGGATAAATTTTCTTTTTCTTCCATTTTGTTGCTTTTTAATAGAAATCAATATACAACTATATGAATAATTTCAGCCTACTTTTTTAAATAAACTAGGGTTGCAACTCGTGTCACCGCTGCGTACACGATGACTCTACTTGCGACTTTTGCGCCTGAGGTTAGCATTCTTGAAATACGGAATATTACCAACCTCCCACTCCACCGCCGCCACCGCCGCCGCCAGAGAATCCACCAC
>CAYGRM010000566.1:0-3343 GCA_964352225.1 uncultured Saprospiraceae bacterium
CCCTCCAAAAAAGCCTCATTTGGCAAAAAAATACACTATAAAAAATTTTAGCACAAATTTCAAAACAGTCTCTTAGGATCGTATTTTTTTGACGCTGACCTTTTATGATCCGTTATGACTTGTTATGTTTTTTTCTTGCTTACTGAAATTTCTTTTGGGAAATGGTGCCGACTAGAAAAACATAACAAGTCATAATAACTCATAACAAGTCAGCGTCAAAAAACGAACTATAATCGTTCAAAGTTGAAATCAAGCTAACTGAATTTTTGCAGCACGACGAATGTAATTTTCCCAAACCTCCAAACTTTGTAATCCTGGAATTAAAAAACTCTTATCCAATCGAAGACTTGGAACAACAGAAACAAATTCCTCTTTAGTATTTTGGATAGCTAAATTAACTTCCACTTTGCCATCATCAGTTGTTGAAAATATTTCAATAACTTTTTCATCGACACCGACTAATCGTGCCTCCTCGATTAGAAAATTTACGTCTTCAATATTTTTTCCATATTCAAAATATCCATGAAAAATTCTATTACCCAATTCATATTTTAACTTAGGCTCAGTCAACCAAGTCAATCGATGCGCTTCCAAACTATTGGGAATCCGCTCAATGTTTTTATAATTAATTTCTATTCCTTCAATTTTAGCTTCATTCCTCAGACTTCTTCCCATGCCTGGTTTTGTTTTTTTGGAAAAAACTGATTTGTCGACTCCTCCTTTTGGAATGAAAGGATAGAGCAAAAATGGAGAGACGACCATGTCTAAATTGATTTCATCCATCAACTTTTTTTTCACCCGTTCCAACCTCGCTTTTCCAATATAACACCATGGACAGATATAATCTGAGATAAACTCAATATGAACTGTCGGTATTTTTTTCTCCAAAATTTTTAAAATTTAATAATACTAGTTTAAAAAATAAGATACTTCTGACGGTAAAAGTGCCATTTTTAGATTAATTATTTGGCAAATATGTATAAAGATTTAAGTTTGTAGAACAAGTACCTATTAATATCACTTGTATTGTCAGAAACAAAAAGAAATTAAAAAATCAATAATTTAAATGCAGTCAACCACCTACGAAGCAAGGTCTCTTCTCATCGAAATTAAGGACGATTATGCTATTGTCCAGCTCAATAATGGAAAAGTCAATGCAATAAATACTCAATTGCTTCTCGACCTTAAAGAAATTTTTGAAGCATTAGCAATAGATAAAAAGGTCAAAGGGGCAATTCTCTCAGGGCGACCGCATGCTTTTAGTGGAGGATTAGATGTGATGTCTTTGGCAACCTTGGATGAAGCAGGGATGATTCATTTCTGGGAATCCTATATGTTGGTTTTGCAAGCATTGGTTAAATTTCCTAAACCATTAGTTTGTGCCATCACAGGTTACGCTCCTGCGGGAGCAACAATTTTCACTTTATGTACTGATTATCGAATCATGGGAAAAGGCCCAAAACATGTGGTCGGAATGCATGAATTCAAAATGCAAATGCAAATTCCAGAAATGCTTTGTGATGTGTATGCTTATCATTTGGGAGAAGTAAAAGCATGGAAAGCAGTTCAACAAGCCAAACTATTTAATAGTGATGAAGCATTGGCGGAAGGATTAGTGGATGAATCTGTGGAAGTGGAAGAAGTGATGGAAAGGGCAGAAAAACATTTAAAGAAGCAAATCAAAATTTTCCCAAAAGTATTCGCTGAGTCAAAACGGATTTTGCGAAAAGGACTTTACAAAGTAGTCGTTGATCGAGACATAACTGCTATCGCCAAAGAAACGGTTGAGTTCAATAATGACCCAGAATTGAAAGCGAAGGTGGTCGAGTTTATGATGAGTTTAAAAAACAAGAAATGAGATTGGAGTGATGAACTATAAGTGATGAGTGATGAGTCCCATTTGTGAAAACTCATCACTCATCACTTCTAACTTATCACTTCTAACTCATCACTAAAAAATACATAATTTTTTCATTAAAAAATAAACAAAACATGGAAGCATATATTTATGATGCCCTCAGATCTGTAAGAGGAAAAGGAAACAGAAAAGGAGCTTTGAATGGAACGACACCAACTTACTTGGTGGCTTCATTGCTGAAAGAATTAAAGGCAAGACACGATTTTGATCCTGCTTTGGTGGAGGATTTGATTTTAGGATGTGTGACGCAAATCATGGATCAAGGTGCCAATATTGCAAAGACCGCTGCACAGCAATCTGGCTATGGCGATCATTTATGTGGAGTAACTTTAAATCGATTTTGTGGATCAGGATTGGAAGCTGTTAACCAAGCTGCAGCTTATGTTAAGTCTGGTTTTTCAGAATTAATTATTGCAGGTGGAGTAGAAAGTATGTCAAGAGTAAAAATGGGATCTGACGGCGGAGCATTGATGATGGATCCAAGTGTGGCCCTTCCAGGACATATTGTTCCTCAAGGAGTTTCAGCAGATTTGATCGCTTCAAAATATGGTTACAGCCGAAAAGATGTAGATGAGTTTGCTTACCATTCTCAAATGCGTGCTGCTCAAGCACAACAAGAAAATCGTTTTAAATCAAGAGTTTCAATAAAAGATGTAAATGGAATTTCCATTTTAGATCATGATGAAAATATTCGTCCATCAACGACAATGGAAACTTTAGCAGGACTTGATCCGGCATTTGCAATGATGGGACAAATGGCTGGATTTGATGCAGTTGCCATTGATAGATATCCAGAAGTTGAATTTATTGATCACGTACACCATGCTGGAAATTCATCTGCAATTGTGGATGGAACTGCCTTGGCAATGATTGGAAATAAAGCAGTTGGAGAAAAAATGGGAATGAAACCACGAGCAAGAATTCTTTCAGTTGCCGTAGCCGGAGACGACCCAACGATCATGTTGACCGCACCTGCACCAGCAAGTAGAAAGGCCTTGGCAAAAATTGGAATGAATAAAAATGATATTGATTTGTTCGAAGTGAATGAAGCATTCGCAGCTGTTCCAATGAGATTTATGCAAGACATGGGTGTTTCATTTGACAAAGTAAATGTAAATGGAGGCGCCATTGCACTAGGTCATCCTCTTGGAGCAACGGGTTGTATGCTACTAGGAACTGTCATCGATGAATTAGAAAGACAAAATAAATCAACGGGTCTAGTGACCCTGTGCATCGGAGGAGGAATGGGAATCGCAACCATCATCGAGCGAGTTTAAAAGAGACCGCTTCGCTGTCAGAAGTCAGACCGTGCGCTGCGCTTACTGTCAGATCGCTTCGCTGTCAGACTGACGATTACTGCTTTGCTCTAGATATTTTTGAGAAGCAAAAAACAATCGTCAATCTGACAGCGCAGCGATCTGACAG
>CAYGRM010000567.1:0-3332 GCA_964352225.1 uncultured Saprospiraceae bacterium
TCGACCATTGTGGAATGTGATTTTTGGATCCTTCGGAGGTGGAGGTGAAGCGGGTGTAGGTGACGGTGGTGAGCAAGTAGTGAAAACTATATCAGTTACCGACGCAGCTATTTTATGTGCCTATGCGAAACGAGTTGCCATTGTCCCAGGCTATGGTTTGGCGGTGGCTCAGGCACAACATACTTGTCATGATTTTGAAAGAATGTTGGGCGAAAAAGGAGTTGAAGTAACTTACGCAATTCATCCAGTTGCAGGTCGAATGCCTGGACATATGAATGTACTTTTGGCAGAGGCAGATGTACCGTATCCTAAATTATTAGAAATGGAAGAAGTCAATCCACAAATGCCAAATACCGATGTGGTCATCGTCGTAGGTGCCAATGATGTAGTCAATCCAGCTGCTGAAAATGATCCTTCCAGTCCGATTTATGGGATGCCGATTATCCAAGTTGATAAGGCTCATAATGTCATCGTGATGAAAAGAAGTATGGGAAAAGGTTATGCAGGAATTGCTAACTCTTTATTCTTTAAAGATAAAACTCGAATGCTTTTCGGCGATGCCAAAGATACCTTGAGTCAATTGGTGAGTGAGTTAAAGCAGATGTAATTTTCAGAAAAAATTATAAAAAACGCCATTGATCGAAATGATTGATGGCGTTTTTTTTTGATTTTTTTTGACGCAGACTTTTTATGCTTCGTACAAAAAAGTACTTTTGACATTTTTCCTAACCCAACTTCAGATATTTTAAATATTAAATGGTCTAAAGATTTTAATGGAAAGAATAGTTCAATAATTATTTTTGATGCTTTAGGAAAAGTAGTGAAACAGATTTTCCCAAAAAATAATGAAGTGGAAATAATTGATTTACAAGTATTAGATGCAGGAATATATTTTGTAAAAATTATTACGAAAGAAGGGACGTTTTATTCAAAAAAAGTAATAAAGACTTCTTAAACATAATGCTAAAATTAGCCAACAAAGGTTAAGTTTGGTTTATAGGAAAAAGTAAATTATCCTCAAGTAAAATTTGGTAAAATAATTAAATGAAATACATAAAAAAAGTCTGGGTTAGAATATTGCTTAGCTTATTGATGGGAGGAATGTTAGCTGAAATTGTTCATATTAAATTGGGAGATATTTCCCAACAAACCTCTACAACCATTGTGTGGATGGGAGCGGGAATTGCCTTTGGATTTCTTTCTTTATTGGTATGGATCGCTAAATATAGATATTACTATTTTTCTCATAAAGAAAAGGAAGAGGACATTCTTGACGATAATGGATAAATGATTTTAGATAAAATTCATTTGACAAAAAGTTCAAATAAAAAAATATGAATAGAATATTTTTCAAAGGAAGCCCATATCCGAATGGCCATCAAATTGAGGAATTCGTTTGGAGTGGGCGATTAGAAAAAAATCGAGGATTAATCTTTGACATCCATCTGGTATCAGCTAATTATTACGCTGAAGATAATTCCGAAGAAGAGGAGGAGGAAGAGGATAAACCTACTTGGGATTCAAAAATTGTTTGGGCAAATTATCATCAATGCACGATGTCCTCTACTTATTGGAATGATCAAGGATTTGTGGTAGGGAGTCCAGCCTCCAAAATAGACTTTGATAAATTATTGAATAAAGTATTAATAGTCGACTCCGTTCAACCAGGAGCAGAATATGATGCTAAGAAACTATCATTTAGTATTTATCTACTTGGACATGATAATTGCGCCAATCATCAAATTACCTTTATTAAGCAATATGACAAATCTACTTTCGATATTGAATGGAAAGGAAATATTGCATTGGCATATTCTGGCGATTATGATTTTGACTATTCCTTTGAGGCGATGATAGGTAAAGTGAAGTTTGCGGGAATTATTTTTGACAAAAAACTGAGCTTAAATGAGAATCAAGAATTACTTGAAAATTGTGTCGTAGATGCTTCTGCATTCGAAATAATTAATGATAAATTTCAATTAAAATAGTTTGCATTTTGATCACAAATATTAAAAACTTAAGATTAATAAACTGCTGCTTACTTTTATTAAGCATGAGTTTCATTTCATTTGGACAACAAATTGAAACTAAAAATATGAGCGAAAAATTTAGGATTCTCAAAGAAGAGTTTCCATGTAAAATGGAACAGATCAATGAAATTGAAAAAATCAACAACGTTAAATTCCCCGATGACTACAAAGATTTTTTATTAAAATATAACGGTGGAGCAGTCGTTCCTAATTATCCAAAATCAGAGAATTCAAAGGTTGACATTTTTCCGCTCGAAAGATTTTTTAGTGTAGGAGATATAAAAATAATTAGCTCATCAAAATACTCAGAACTCAGAGAACTTATCACGGATGATTACAATGATGAGTTATTTGATCTTAATCCAGAAAAACTTGTTTTCATCGGACAATGCGAAAGAGGAAATCTCTTAATTTATTGTGGCGAAGATGATTTTGGAAGAATCTGTTATGCTAATTATTCAGGAGGAAATGGAATTGAAAAAACTTCCTACCAATCAATTTTTTCATTATTGAATAGCCTCACTTCCTGGGATGAAGAGCCTGTTGACTTATCGAAAATAACACAAGAGAATTTCCAAAGCAGAAAAATATTTGAAATGGGAGATTATTTCTTTGACGATAATTACGATTCGACTCTAGCACTTCAAAGATTTAAGGAGGTTCTGAGTTTTTATGGCGATCCAAATAAATTTGACAAACGTCATGAAAAAGATGTTGTCCAATTCTACATAAATAATCCAGCTATCCTGAGTTACCTAGAAAGTATCGGTGCAAAACTTCCAAGTCAACTTCAAGGAATAAATAATATTGAATCCTTAAAATTCTTAATCTCAAAGGGAGTAAGTTCAAATGGCTTGTTGAATTCTACCAGAAATCTGGAAGTGATCAAATTTCTTGTGGAAGAAGTAGGTCATGATTTAAACAAACCTTTTGAAGGGAAATATCCCTTGTTAGAATATGCTCATCTTTGGGAATCCTATTCTCTTTGGAGTAGAAGCAGTCAATATGTTTTAATTCAGGGTTTATTAAAATTGGGTTATGATTTGGATTTGAATATCAAAGATGAAAATGGTCAAAGTGTAAAAGAAAAAATAGCTATACTCGAAGTAAGCCATAAAAAATATACTGAAAAAATGAAGTAGTATTTAAATTTAACAAGGGCTTTCTCCTAAAAAAACCATGTAAGATTGAATGTGTCTTTTTTTAGAACATATATGCCTCCATTTTGGGAATCTTATATGTTCTAGAATGCCTCGTATGTTTGTAAAAAGAGAAATCGGTATATTAAGATCTAGGTATATC
>CAYGRM010000568.1:0-3327 GCA_964352225.1 uncultured Saprospiraceae bacterium
AACTTCTTATTTTAGAGCTATATTACGGAGAAAAAACCAAATCCTGTCTTATAAGCAAGAATATTTTCAACTGAGATAAAAACATTAAAAAAGAATCAGCCAAGATTGCTTTTTCTATTTTTCAAAAGTGAAATTCTATAAGGGATATGCATCTCTTTTTAGACTGCTTGTTTATGTCTAAACTCCATTGCTTTTCTATTCATAGAAATAATTAAGATTAAGACTAACAAGTGAATATTTAATATATTTTATAACCTTAAAAATTTTAAATTATGCAACCAGCATTAGCGGAAATAAGAATGTTTGCAGGAAATTTTGCCCCTAGGGGTTGGGCTCTCTGTGAAGGTCAATTACTTCCCATTAATCAAAATCAAGCATTATTTTCCTTATTAGGTACCACTTACGGTGGAGATGGACGTACGACTTTCGCTCTTCCTGACATGAGGGGGAGAGCACCTATAGGTCAAGGCCATGGCCCAGGCTTGAGTGATCGTCGATTAGGAGCAAAAGGAGGTGCTCATGAAACCACACTTAATGCCACTCAATTACCCTCTCATAACCATACTACTTTAGTTAATGTTAGTACTGAGGATGCAGAAGAAACGGCTTCAACTGGAGTTTTAGGAAAAGCTGCTATTTATAATGAAGATCCTACTTCTGGAGCAGCATTAGGTGGTGTATCTGTAAGTCATACTGGAAACAATATTGCTTATTCCAATATGGCGCCTAGTTGTGCCATTTATTACATCATTGCGCTACAAGGTGTATTTCCATCTCGGAGCTAATTAATTCATCAATTTAATTAACAAAAAAAAATTAAAATATTATGGAAGGTTATATTGGAGAAATTCGCCTATTTGGTGGAAATTTTAATCCTAGAGCTTGGGCTTTATGCCAAGGTCAATTATTAGCAATCTCATCTAATACTGCTTTATTTTCAATTATCGGAACGATATACGGTGGAGATGGTCGGACTACTTTTGCATTACCAGATCTTAGAGGAAGAACAGCAATTGGCTCAGGTAACGGCCCAGGGTTACCTAGTTATCAGCAAGGTCAACGTTCTGGAACAGAGACTAACCACATGACAGTTGGTCAAATGCCAAGTCACACTCATTCTACTTCTATTAATGTCAGTACAGAGGATGCTGAAGAAACGGCTCCAACTGGAGTTTTAGGAAAAGCTACAATTTATAATGAAGACCCAACTGCAAATGCACATTTGGGTGGAGTTGCATCTGGTATGACTGGTAATAATCAAGCCATCAATAATATGCAACCTTATATTGTACCAAATTTCATTATTTGTTTGCAAGGAATTTATCCTTCAAGAAGTTAAATGGAATTATTTTTTTTAAAATCATTTTTCAAAATTAAAATAATATTATCATGCAAGGAATGATAGGAGAAATAAGAATTTTTGCAGGAAATTTTCCTCCAAGAAATTGGGCCTTCTGCGATGGTCAATTACAATCTATTGCTCAAAATCAAGCAATGTTTTCTATTCTAGGTACTATATATGGTGGTGATGGTCGTACTACTTTTGCATTGCCTGAACTTCGAGGACGTACTGTAATTGGACCGGGATCTGGGCCGGGATTACCTACTTATAGAGAAGGACAAAAATTGGGTAATTATCAAACTGTTCTAAACTCAACCAATTTGCCTTCTCATAATCACGTAGCCCAAGTTGCAGTCAGTACCGAGGACGGTGAAGAATCAACTCCAACAGGGGTATTAGCAAAATCTACTAGTTATAATGAAGACCCTACTTCAGGTGTCCATTTAGGTGGAGTTGTAACTGGTAACACGGGTGGCAATCAACCCATGAATAACCAACAACCCTACTTAGCTATCCGATATATAATTTGTTTGTATGGGACTTTCCCTTCAAGAAGTTAATCGGTAAATAAAAATTATCCCCACATTCTAATTTATAGAATGTGGGGTTTTCAAAAACTGAAAAAACACCTTGAATTCATGGTTAAGTGGATGTCAAGCTTTACTTATTTCAAACACTTATTATTAAAAATAAAACAGATACATTATGAAAAAATTATACAATTATATTACCTCCATTATTTTTCTTTTGACTTTTTTAGCACCACAATTTTCTTCTGCTCAGTTGGTCGCTATTATTGGTTATAATGGAACTTCTCCAGATGGAATCTCTTTTGTTGCATTACAGGCAATTCCCGCTAGCACCGTTATTTATTTTACAGAGAATGAACATTTGGGTGGAGGATCATTTAATACGGGAGAAGGTGTATGGGATTGGGTAGCCCCAGCTGGCGGAATACTTAAAGGAGTAGTGATTGTTATGACGGAAACCAGTACAAATGTAATGACAACAACTTGTGCAACCCCTCCTTGTGAAAGTTCGACTCCTACCACTTACCAAATTCCTATTTCTCTAGCAAGTACAGCTGAATCGGTTTACGCCTATTCTGATTCAGATACTGATCCCAGTAATGGAACAACTGAAATTTATTCTGTTTTTAGATCAGATGGGGCATTGCCAGGAGGTGAAGACCCATCCGTTTTTTCACCTAATGCAGTTATAGTAGATGGATTAACAGGTGATACACATGCTCAATTTACTGTTGCATTAAGAAGTGCAGCAGTAACAATTATGGATATAGAAGACCCTACTAAATATACTCAGATAAGTGGAAATAGTCCTTTGAGTACCGCTCCTTTTACCACCATCTTACCAGTAGAACTAATCGACTTCAATGCAAAAAAACGAGATCAAAACATCTCATTAAAATGGAAAACTGCTTCTGAGATTAATAATGATTATTTTGATGTAGAAAGAAGTAAAGATGGAGTTGAATTCGAACTCATTGGAATGGTTAAGGGGGAAGGTACTACAGAATTGATTTCAGAATATTCCTACTTAGATAGAGATCCATTAGAAGGATATAATTATTACCGGCTTAAGCAAGTTGATTTTAATGACAAATTTGAATACAGTCCAATTATTGTAGTTGACTTTAGGGGTATTAAACATACTGATTTACAATTGGCTCCCAATCCTTTTAATGATCAATTGAATATTATTTTATCAGAACCTGTTACAAAAAATACTCAATTCACCATCCACGATATGATGGGTCGAATCGTATTCACAGGAATCTTAGAAGAAGATCAATTATCCAAAAACATCCATTTATCTAATTTACAATCTGGTGTTTTTATTCTTCAAATTGGTGAAGGAGAAAATGCTATTTCTCAACGAATTGTGAAGTTGTAAAATATTTAAAATAAAAAGAAAACGCAGTTTTTGATCATTCGAAAATTGCGTTTTTTTATGGAATTCATTCA
>CAYGRM010000569.1:0-3326 GCA_964352225.1 uncultured Saprospiraceae bacterium
AACTAATCCTCTCTGATAATAACTTACTGAAAATCAGTATTTTATCAAAGCAATAAAATCTCAAAACTATGTTTTTAAAATTTTTAAAATATGGCTTCCTAGCTTTAATTGTCATTTTGCTTTCCATTTTTGTAATTGATCTTTGGGTGAAAAAGTCTACAAGTGCACAGATGTTCACCTCGGTGGAGGATATGCCCACAAACAAAGTTGGCCTCCTTTTAGGCACTCGAAAAGCCTTAAAAAGTGGTCGTGTCAATTTATATTATTCCTATCGACTCGATGCAGCTGAACAACTTTTTAAATCTGGAAAAATCGAATATATTCTCATCAGCGGAGATAATAGTCGCGAAGCATATGACGAACCTACCGACATGAAAGACGACTTGATCGCAAGAGGAATTCCTGAAAATAAAATCTATTTAGATTATGCTGGTTTTCGAACGTTAGATTCTGTGGTTCGAGCTAATGCGATTTTTGGCCAAGAAAAATTTACGGTGATCAGCCAACCTTTTCACAATGAACGGGCGATTTTTATTTCAGAAAAAAAAGGATTTCAGACAGTTGGTTTTAATGCAAAAGAAGTGGGGAGTCGTTATGGTTGGAAAGTTCAAGTGAGAGAAAAATTAGCTAGGGTAAAAATGTTGTTGGATATCATGGTTGGGAAGCAACCGAAATTTTATGGGGAGAAAATTGAAATCGGGTAGCCTCTACTTCGCCTCATTATTCAATGATCTCCAATGCTCCAAATAATACTCCAACAAAATCGGTTGATCCAAATTATTAGGTAACACATTTCCCACACGCACATCTTTGGGGAAATAAAAAAGATGATCCAACATTTCTTCCTCTAAATATTTTGTTGTAATTGTATTGTTATATTTTAGTTTGAGTTCATTTCGCGAAGCTAAAATAAAGCCCCAATTTCCAAAACTCGGGACATTGATAGAGTAGGGGTAACGATATTTAAAACCCACACTTTCGAGTGTCGCATCGATGCACCAAAATGCATTGGGCGTCAGAGTCGAACTAGTGGCTTGCGTGACGAACACTCCATCTGGGCTTAAATTTCGCAGCACCAATTTGTAAAAAGCATTGCTGTATAGTTTAGCGATGCTTTCGCTATTGGGGTCAGGCAAGTCGCCGATGATGACATCGTACATTTCATTTTTTTCTAATAAAAATTTAAAAGCATCATCATTGATGACGGTCACTTTTTCAGATTCCAAAGCGCCGCCGTTGAGCTTTTTTATCAAATCCATTTTTGTGGAAAGTTCGGTAATCGCAGGATCGATGTCCACTAAATCAATTTTTTCGACATCGTATTTGAGTATTTCCCGAGCAGCTAAACCTTCGCCTCCGCCGAGTAGTAAAATCTTTTTTGGATTAGGGTGTTGCATCATCGCAAGGTGCACGAGCGCCTCGTGATAACGATATTCATCACGTGAGGAAAACTGAATTGCACCATTGAGATACAATCTAAATTCGTTGGCATTTTTGGTCAAAGTAATATCTTGATAGGAACTTTGTTCATTGTAAATGACCTGATGTTTAAAGATACCGTCATTCCATCTTTTCATAAATGAAGTACTCACCGCAATGCTGAAAACGATGATGGAAATCAAAATAGCGGAGATCAAAAAGAAGATTCGTTTCTTTAATTTTGGCAAAGCAATTTCTTTTTGGAAAAAAAGGAACGTCGCAATCCCAACTAAAATGTTGAGCAAACCAAACAGCACCGACGATTTGTAAATACCCACAAATGGCAATAAAAAAAACGGAAACGCAATCGTTGCAATCAACCCTCCCAAGTAATCAAAAGTCAAAATCGTCGAAATATTATCCTTCAAAGAATAATCGTTTTCCAAAATTCGCGTCAATAATGGCACTTCCAAACCGGTCAAAATTCCAATCGTCGAGATAATGAAAAAGACAAATAAATTATATCCTTCAAAATCTGCGTATAAAAAATAGCCATAGCAAAGCGGAACAGAAAATGCGCCCACCAATCCTAAAATCAATTCAATGACCACAAAATTATAAATCAAGTTGTCTTTAAATATTTTAGAAACATAAGCACCCACTCCCATAAATGCCATATAAAATCCAATGATGAGCGAAAATTGCTTCACACTATTTCCCAAAAAATAGGAACTCGCTGTGGAGATTAACAACTCATAAATGATGGAACACATTCCTACTAAAAAGGTGGTGAGGATGAGGAAGGATTTTTTATTTAGCATTAAGTTATGATTAATTAATTTAATTCAGAGGTGGAAATGTTCTTTGAAATGCCATTTTCAAAAGTTTCAATTCTTATGTATTTTGTTCCATCATAATTTTTCCATTCGCCATGTTTAAGGCCAAAGTTATAATTTCCTGTGGTTATAATTTTTGTTGGAGTTAACCATTTTTTATAATTTCCATGTAGAGCTCCTTTTACATAATTTTTCTCTTCTCTTATTTCGCCACTCGGAAAATAAGAAATTGATTTTCCATTTTCTAATCCTTTCTCATATTGAACCTCTTGAGCGAGTACTTTATTTTCATTGAAATATCTCCAAGTTCCTTCTTCTAATCCATCTTTGATGGCTCCTTCTAATGAGAGGTAACCATTTGGATGATTTAAAAATATAGTACCTGAAAAAATAGATTCTTGGAAATAATATTTCTCTCCTTTTGTGTATATATAATAAGAATTGACTCTGGATTTATTTGGAACAACATCAATAGAACAAAAAGTAAAAAATAAAATAGGAAAAATTAAAGTCGTTACAAATTGTTTACTATTTATATTGAGATAATTTCGGACGTTATTCGAAAATAGAAAGATAGTCAATACTACTAGAATTAATCCAGCAGGGATTACAATTATCCAAAATGCTTTCTGATTATTTTCATTAGAAATATTGAGAAAACCAATGATTGAATAAACTAGATAACTTGCTAATCCAACCCAACTCCAAGTTTTTTTATAAAAAAGTCCAATTGAACTGGCTATCGTTAATATCAGAAATAATAGAATTGAAATATGAATATATTTATCTATTTCAGTTAGGTTATAATAATCTTCTCGGAACTCTAAAGTGGTTTTTACAAAAGTACCTAGGACTAAGATAAACATGAAACTGGAAACAACATTTAAAATCCTTTTTGGATAAATCTGACTCATGATGATATTATTTTAAATTGCGATTTCAATAAAATTATCCTTCAATTTCTCGCATCATATTTTTCATAATATACCTCGATTACGAAACTAAAAATTCAATTGTTAGAGGCTGTTTTGAAATGTGTGCTAAAATTTTTTATAGTGTATTTTTTTGCCA
>CAYGRM010000570.1:0-3325 GCA_964352225.1 uncultured Saprospiraceae bacterium
GACCAGCAAGATGTAAAATTGGAATTTGATCTGGACTAGCGCCTAAAAAATCATAGATTGGAGTTACCGCACTTTGTTGTAAACCAAAGCTATATTGAATGCCAAAGAATCCAACATTCATATTTAATATTTGCCAAAAGGATAACCTTGGTTTTGTAATTTTCATCTTTCTGTAGTTTTAGAGGAGTATAGTTTTTTTAGAAAACCTTCAAAATCATCACTATTCATAATGAGTTTTCCATTTAAATCTACAACAGGTAATGATATATTATCAAGTGGAGTACCTACCTTTTGTAGTTTCGTAACCATTTCTCTTTGCTTAGCAAGGTTTATGTCTACATCGTAATACGTGAAATCAATTTTCTTTTCCTTTAGATATGCTTTAGTATCAATACAATAATGACAAGTATCACTTCCATAAATTATCAGGTTTTCTGCACTTTTATTAGACACTTTTGCCTGTTCTATATTGGGCGTTGTTACCTGACCAAAACCAGTTGCGGTAAAAAAAAGAGTAAAACTTATAGCCAGAAAAAAAAATCTCATACTTCAATCTTTTATAAAAAAGAGTTGGATCTTAGCAAAATTCTCCAACTCTTTTTGTCAACAAGAACTCAAACTATATTATATCTAAAACTTATATTGCAAAGATAAAGTTGATGATCTACCACTTATCGATCTTGCCCTAACTAAACGGTCTGTACCAAAAACACCATCACCATTTCCTTCTACCTCTGTAATACCTACGGTATCAAAAAGGTTGTTTACACTTAACACCAATGATAAGCCTTCCGTTAATCCGGCTCTTCCTAAAAGATTAAAGTATGCATAACCTGGCATAACCAAATCATTATCATCTTGAGCATATGATTTAGATGTACCCAATACGCTTAATATTATCGCATGTTGTTTGTTAGTACCAAAATCAAAAGAAGGGGATAGGTTGTAAACAAAATCTGCCTGTCTTCTTGGGGTGTTGCCTTCGTTGGCACCACCATCAATCTCAGCTTTGGTCCATGTAAGAGACCCGTTTACAGTAAAGTTATCTCCAAAAGCTAAAGCAGTTTCAGCTTCTATACCCAAAGCCTTAAATGGATTACCTACAGTTCTATTTAACTCATTACTTATACCTTCATCAGTATTACTCATAAAACCAGTAAGGTTAAGCGTTCCGTTATTAAGTCTTTTCTTATAACCAATTTCTAATTGTGAAAGCTCATCAAACTGAACATCTCCTAATCCATCCGTTCCATAATTATTTCTATCTGCTGCTCTACCTGATGCACCTGAACTATATCTTGCAAATACTGCTGCACCATCATTTATCTTGTAGTTAAGACCTGCAGAGTAAGACACAAAGTTATAATCATCATTAACTATTTGTCCTGCACCACCTGCAATAACTGGCACCACTTGCTCAATACCTTCAATAGTTCCATTACCGTCATAATCGTATGAATCTTGGCTAGTTGGTCCTGCTTGAATAGTTCCATTTACATTAACGTTTTCAAAACGGATACTTCCATCAAAATTTAATTTTTCAGTAATATCAGCGTCAACACCTACATAAGGAGAGTTTACATTGTGTACTGTATTATATCTACGTTGGCAACAGTTACCCCATACTGGCGTACCATAAGAGTACTGACCGTTTCTTGAGAAACCATCAAAATCTGCTAATCTTGCTTCGCCACCGCCTTTTACTTCAGAAATAAATGAACTCCATTGCCATCCAATTTTTGTGTTTTGTGTTGCTGTAAATAAACCAGCGGTAAGGCCTATATTATCACCAAGTCTTTTGGTAATTTTTGTATCACTAAAGAAGTTACTTAAATCATCAACGGTAACGTCGAACATGTGTATAATCTGTGCCAACCCGTTTTCTGGATTAAATGCTTCCCTAGCTCCATCTGAATACACCAATGGCTCTGTTCCAGCACCGGCAGCTCCTCTGGCAGTGGCATCAATTTCTGCAACAGTACCAACAGCAGCGGTGAAAGGAGCGACCCATTGTCCGCTATTGTTAGAGTATCTTGCTTTACCTGCAATTTTCCAATCGTTTCCTAAATCAAAGGAAAACTCGGCTCCCAAAGATTTTGAAATAGGGTTGTTACCATTTCTAACATCATTAACATGTCTTCCACCCCCATCAAATGGGTTTGTTCCTGCGCTTTGCTGTAAGTAAGCAGACTGCGGAGCATCACTGGTAATATCAAACCCAGGTAAATTAGAATAGGTAGGGTTGTCGTTGGCACCTTCTAACAACATTGGCATTGGTAAATACATTACAGATTTGTCATTCAAGAACTTGGCGTAAAGACGCACATAACCCTTATCAAATTGTTTTGTGATATTCGCTTTAAACTGTCCACCTTTATTACCTTGGTAACCAATTTCTCTTGGACCTTCACCTGTTCTAATAAATCCACCCATATGGTAAGATAATCCATTGCCTAATGGTGTGCCATATTCAAAATCAAGTCTACTGGTCTGATAATCTAATCCAAAAGTTGTAGCCAATGAACCACCTTCGGTTTCACCAGTTTTACTGATCATGTTAATGATACCGGCAGGGCCGTTTGAAGTTTGTGTAGATGCAGAACCACCTCTTATGGCTTCAACGCGTCCAATATTGGAATCAATTCTTAAAAAGTTATCGGAATTACCAAAAGAAGTGTCACCAAATAAATTTAGAGGTAATCCATCTTCCTGAATTTGAAAATATCTTGAACCACCTGACGAAACTGGTACACCACGAACGTTAAAGTTAGCGTTACCTTCACCACCTGAAGATTCTGCACGAATACCTGGTATATTTCTAAAAAGTTCACCGGCACTTCTTGGCGCTGCATTTTCAATACGCTTGGCACTCATGGTTGAAACGGAAATACTCGATTCTAATTTAGATTTTGGGTTGACAACACCAGTAATGATTACCTCATCAAGAGATTCGGCATCTTCTTGCATTACAAAATTTAAAGATTGCTCGGCACCACTGATAGCAACAGTTTGAGAAATTTTTTTAAAACCTAGATAAGAAGCTATCAAGGTATACGTACCGTCTTCTAAATCGGTAATGGTATAATTACCATCAAAATCAGTAACAGTACCATTGGTCGTACCCTCTATTATAATATTTACACCGCCCAAGGGTACACCCTCTTGGTCTGTAACGATACCCGTTATTGATTGCGCTGTTGCGACACTTACCGAAAACAACAACAGAATCAATAAAAATCCATTTTTTTTAATTAAATCCATTTTTAATTTTTTTAAGTAATTAATAATTTATTGAGTTGATTTTTGATAAACATATATTTTAAAC
>CAYGRM010000571.1:0-3298 GCA_964352225.1 uncultured Saprospiraceae bacterium
TCATAAATTTACGCATTGATATATTCAAATAATTCGAGTAATTTGGGTGATCATTCTTAATTGAATTTTCCCTCCAAATATTTCTCCCTCCATTTCTTTCACGTTTTATAACTATAAACATAATCATGAGACAAACACTTTTTGCACTAGCATTGCTATGCTTTTTTTCTTGCCAAAAAACAGAGCCAATAGTTGAAGAAGTAAAAGAGGTAGAAGTTCCAGTTGTTGAAAACTCCAATGAAGAACTCCGAAATGAAGCAATTATTAGAAATACCTTATCAAAAGATTTTTTCTCCTTATTATTATCACAAAGTTTGTCGCATCCTGAGATATTTGGATTAGCACCTAATCCAGATCAAGTAGATACTCGAACCTGTCCTACGGTAACTTCTTCGGGGTCAACCTTTCCGATTACTTTAGTCCTTGATTTTGGGCCATCACCTGGTTGTACTCCACCATTATTTACTCTTCCAAAAGTGGGACAAATTACGATTACCTGTAATAATCAACTTTTTAGTTCAGGGCCTGATACTGATTTTGTGATTATTTTATCAACAGATTACGAAGAAAACGGTCACTCGATTACGAGTGGAAATACAGGTGAACCAGTAGAGTTTAAATTCAAATATGTACCAGCAGAGACTTCCTACAAAATTGCATTTGAGCACGATGTTATTTTGACTAATTTGACGAATGGAAATATAATTTTGGTAGATGCTAAACCTGATTTTTCTGATCCGTTTGGAACGATTGGTTTTATTCCAGATTCTGGATCGATAGAGGATGATCCTGCTGATCCTTTGACTTATATTGATAATATTTATTTTATGAGTGTGAATAACACGCATATTACTTGTACGAATGGATCAACAAATCAAGATTTTTGTTTGGATGTGACGAGTCCTTCTGGCAATGGTTTGGAATTTCAACCTTGGGTTTGTCATTGTATCACCACGGGTGAATTAAGGATCAATGAAGATAGCGATTGCACTACCGGAAATTCAAATTCAAATGCAGATATCATTTATGATTTTGGAGATGGTACTTGTGACGGCTTTGTAGATATTACGATAAATGGCACGACGACTACGGTTGATTGCTTGCCATGTGATTAATTTTTTGGTGAAAAAGTAGTGTAAATATATTGTTGTAAAATAGTGAGCCTTTCGACTTAACGAAAGGCTCATTGTTTTATAGGTTGTCTTAGTTAGACCTTAGATATAAGAAAAAATGATTCTGATCCTTTTTTCAAACAAAGATCATTTGGTTTCGTTTATATAATCCATTCACCTATTAAATTTTGTATAAAAAAGTACAGATGGAAAAAGCCGAAATCATAAAGAAAATCATCCTACATAAAAAACAACCTAACCTTAAATTTCAATTAAAGGAAAAGACAGAAGCGTTTACCAAACGACTTTTTTATACCCTTTTTGATATTGAAACACCCGTA
Organism: uncultured Saprospiraceae bacterium; assembly: GCA_964352225.1. Taxonomy (GTDB): domain Bacteria; phylum Bacteroidota; class Bacteroidia; order Chitinophagales; family Saprospiraceae; genus CAJQQY01. Next base: position 1,454 of record CAYGRM010000571.1, read on the forward strand.
GAGGAGAATTTAGAAATTTTGGAAAAAGAGTTTTCCTATTTAGTGGAATTAGCTTGTTGGGAAAATTGTGAATCTTGCTCTGCTGTTTGGAAAAAATATATTGAGAAATTACCTGAGATTTTAGAGCTGTTGAATTTGGATGCGGAAGCTGTGATTAATTGTGATCCTGCCACTCAATTGATCGAAGAAGTTTATATGGCTTATCCTGGGTTTTATGCCATTGCTGTTTACCGATTGGCGCATGAATTGTACGAAGCAGGTTTCCCCTTAGTCCCACGGATGATGACAGAATATGCTCACCATAAAACAGGAGTTGATCTTCATCCAGGTGCTCAGGTGGGAAAATCCTTTTTTATCGATCATGCCACAGGAGTGGTAATTGGTCAAACTGCGATCATCAAAGACAATGTGAAAATTTATCAAGGAGTTACTCTTGGTGGACTTTTCGTTGCTAAACATTTACATGCGACTAAGCGACATCCAACGATCGAAAATAACGTTACAATTTATGCCAATGCAACTATCCTAGGTGGAGAAACCGTTATTGGTGAAAATACGATCATTGGCGGAAATGCGTGGATAACTAGTTCTGTGCCAGCCAACTCGACAGTCTACCATAACCCAAGTATTAAAATTAAAACTAAATCAAATGTCATATAGTATTTTAGAATTAATAGGAAACACGCCTTTGGTTGAATCCAAAGTGTTGAATCAAAATCCCAAAGTCAAATTGTTGTTTAAACTCGAAGGTCATAATCCAGGGGGAAGTGTCAAAGATCGAGCTGCGCTAAATATGATCAAAAGTGGTTTGGAGAGAGGCGAAATTAATAAAGATTCTAAACTCATTGAAGCGACCAGCGGAAATACTGGAATTGCTCTAGCATTAATCGCTGGTATTTATGGACTGAATATCGAGTTGGTCATGTCAGAAAATTCCACCAAAGAGCGGGTGCAAACCATGCGAGCCTACGGAGCGAAAGTGACTTTGACTTCAGGAGATCGAGGCATCGAAGGGGCAAGAGATTATGCTGAGGATAAGGTCGCGAATGAAGGTTTTTTCATGATAAACCAATTTGCCAATAACGATAATTGGAAAGCACATTATCAATCTACTGGCCCTGAAATTTGGAATGATACCAACGGTGAAGTGACTCACTTCGTTTCTTCGATGGGTACTACTGGAACTATCATGGGCACTTCAACTTTTCTCAAAGAACAAAATCCAAACGTGCAAATCGTTGGCGTACAACCAACTGATGGTTCCAATATTCCAGGTATCCGAAAATGGCCAGAGGAATATTTACCTAAAATTTTTAACCCTCAAAAAGTAGATCGAGTGATGGAAGTCAGTCAAGATGAAGCAGCTGAGATGGCTAGAAGATTGGCAAAAGAAGAGGGTATATTTTCAGGAATGAGTAGTGGGGGCGCGGCGACTGCTGCTTTGCGTTTGGCGAGCGAATTGGAAAGTGGCGTGATCGTTTCGATTGTTTGTGATCGGGGAGATCGGTATTTGTCGTCGGATTTGTTTGAGTAATTTTCAAAAAATATAATTTTTGTAAAAGTATTGTTTTAGATTAAAAACCTTTCTTTATTCAAAGAAAGGTTTTTTCTTTTTGTAGAAGTTGTTTAAGAATGTCTGTCGAAACCGAGGGGAAAGGCTTGTGATTGCTGACGAAGCTCTTTTTTATTTTCACAGCCGTAGCTATGGAAATGAAAAAAGCTGAAGCTCAGGAGTCACGATGCTTTTTGCGTAGGTCATCAAGGCATTTTTAAACAACTTCATAGAAAAAAATGGAAAGTAAAAGTTGGTTATTGGCTTTGTTTTTGCCCTAATTAACTGACTCC
>CAYGRM010000572.1:0-3294 GCA_964352225.1 uncultured Saprospiraceae bacterium
AGATGATATTTTCTTCTTACAAAATGCTCAAGGAGAAAATCTATTTAACAAAAACATAAAGTTGGAAAAAGATAATGGAAGATTTTCAAAAAGAACTTAATAAAATACTCAGCAAGTATCAAGATTTTGAGCGGATTCAAAAGCACTTGAAAAATTTAGATACTCAGTTGAAAAGTGGTTATCAAGAGTTGGATAAGTTTGAAAAAGTTTTGCAAAAACATGGTCAAGATGTACAGCAACTAGAACGATTGAGTCTCAAAGCAATTTTTCATAAAGTACTCGGAAGTAAAAAAGAACAACTAGATAAAGAACGCCAAGAATACCTTCAAGCGGCGCTAAAACGAAACGAACATAAAAAATCATTGGAGCTTTTGGAATATGAAAAAAAGGTATTGGTAGAGAAATTAAAAAAACTACAAGATATTCCTGCCCAAGCAGAAGCAATGATTCAAAAAAGAGAAAAAGATTTAATGAGAAGTGGGACTCCCGTGGGGATGCGAATTTTGACTATTTCTCAACAAATGGATTCGAATCGACATCTGAAAAGAGAAATAAAAGAAGCATTAGATGCAGGAAAAGATGTAATTGTGATTTTAGAAGAGATGGAAAGTTACTTGCGGAATGCACGAAATTGGGGAAATTGGGATATGATGGGTGGCAGAGGAATGACCACTTATGTAAAACATTCGAACATTGACCGAGCACGCGCTCGATTGCACAAAGCACAACATTTGTTAAATCGGTTTGAAAATGAATTGAGGGATGTGTATAATCCTCGGCAGTTAAATCTTTCCTTGAATTTAGATTCTTTCACTCGCTTCATTGATATCTTTTTTGATAATCTGATTTCAGATTGGGTAGTCCAGCAACGTATTCGAAATGCTTTGTCCAATGTTGTTTCGGTAAAAGATAAAGCGAGTAGATTGGTTGGGAATTTGGAAATGGATGAAAAAGATTTGGTAGTGAAAATGAAGCAAATGGAGAAAGAAAAGAAGCAATTGGTCTTGAATTTTAAAGGTTGAAGAGAGGTCAGATCGCTTCGCTGTCAGAGGTCAGATCGTGCGCTACGCTTACTGTCAGAGGTCAGACTGACGATAGCAGTTTTGTCTGCAGATTGTTATCGTCGTCTGACCTCTGACAGTAAGCGTAGCGCACGATCTGACCTCTGACTTCTAAAAAAAAATTAACGAAACAATAACCAAACCCTTCTCCAAAAGCATCCATTTGGAATATTTTTCGTTCTAAGAAAAGTATATTTCAAATTTAAATTATGCAAACAATGAAATGGTTATTGGCTACACTTACACTTATCTTTTTGGGTTTTTCTAATCCAATTTTTTCTCAAGATATAAAGACTTATTTCGAAGAAAATCAACTAAATCCAAAGTCTACTGAGGATGGAATTTTTTATATAATCGAAGAAGAAGGGAAAGGTGAAAAAGCGAAAGTAGGAGATTATGTCAAAATTAAATACCGAGGTATTTTGCTTGATGGAACTGAATTCGATGCTTCGGAAGAAGAATTTCCTTTTGTTTTTCGAATTGGTCATCGACAGGTCATCAAAGGTTGGGATTTAGGTCTGCAAGAGTTTCAAGCGGGTAGTAAAGGTAAGCTATTTGTTCCTTCAAAATTTGGTTATGGTAAAAATGGCATTGCTGAGGTCATTCCGCCCAATACGGATCTGATTTATGAAATTGTATTGTTAGAAATTATGAATTCAAAACAATACAATCAATATATGAAGGAATTAGAGATAAAAGAGCGCCAACGTTTTGAAGAAAAAAAGCAAGAACAATTCGAAGAGGACAAAAGAAATATTCAAAATTATGTAGTCGAAAATAAATTAAAAACTAAACGAATGCCTTCAGGCGTAAGTTATGTTTTGACGAAAAAGGGAAAAGGGCCAACTGCAAAATCAGGTGATTACATCGAAGTGAAGTATAAAGGTCAATTGATAGACGGAACGGTATTCGATGATTCTTTTGGAAAAAAAGCAGAACCTTTCAAGTTTGTTTTAGGAAAAGGAAAAGCCATTGAAGGGTGGGAGGAAGGTTTGAAAAATTTTAAAAAAGGAAGCGAAGGGTGGTTGTTAATTCCTTCGGCCTTGGCATATGGTCCTCGCTCCATTCGAGAAGGGAACATGAATATTCCCGCCAATTCGGTATTGGTATTTAAAATAAAAGTGACGGACTTGAAAAGTAAGTAGAAAGCAGTTTTTCAGTAGGCAGTTTGCACGTGCTAACTGCCTACTGAAAACTGAAAAGCTGATCAGTTCATCGTCGCATTTTGCTCTTGCGAAAATTGTACTCCCATTCCTTTTGAGACTTTCGTTGCTTTCAAACTCACAAAATTAAATCTTGCTCCTCCCATACTAATCGAAGCTAAACCAAGATTTAAATCGCTAAAATACATAACCAAAGTAATATTACCATCCAAGAAGCAAGTCCCATGGATAAAGTTTTCTTCAGTAATTTCAGTCATACGGTAATTTGAAATTTCACAATTTTCTCCATAGAAATTTTTTCCAGTTGCTTTTATCACTTTAGGAAGAATCTCATTTTTTGATGCTTCTCCACAGTCATAAAATGCTGGATCTTCTGCAAAATGTTGGAAAAAGAAATCAAAAGTTTCGCTAAAGTCCTCGGAGGAAATTAGTCGTTGTTTTAAGGTTAGGAAATGTTGTTTTCTCATAGTTGAAACCCCCGACCCCTAAAGGGGAGTTTTGGTTTTCCTTTCAAAAGAGATTTTTTTTTCATTGATTAGATAGCTTCCCTTTAGGAGGTTATGTGGAGTGATTTTTTGGTTAAAAAATATTGTTATACAGAATCAATCAATTTAATTTCAGTTTTTATTTCCCTTAAAACCAAATCTATTTGATTGATAATTTCTTCATTTTTAAATCGAATAATTTTTATGTTTTGTAATTCTAAAATTTCAGTTCGTTCCTCATCTAACTTTTTTTGATGCCCCTCATCATGATATCCACCATCGAGTTCAATCCCTATTTTTTTAGCATGACAATAGAAATCTAGAATATGAATCCCAATCGGATGTTGTCTTCTAAACTTTAAACCATCCAATTTTTTCATCCTCAACTCTTCCCAAAGAATCTGTTCAGCCAAAGTCATCCTCTCTCTCAGTTCCCTAGCATTCTGATAAAGATGATGAATCGTTCCTCGATGCATCCGAGATTGAGTTTCCCTATCTGAATTAAGTTTTTCATTTTGTTTTTTCATAGAGAGTACGTTTAAAAAATAATTCTGGTTTGAGAGATCTCATACACAACTATGTATT
>CAYGRM010000573.1:0-3278 GCA_964352225.1 uncultured Saprospiraceae bacterium
CAGTAGCAGTATGTAAAAGTGTTCCTGTTGAAAAGTTAGATTTTGTAATTGTCATTTTCAGTTTATTTTAAAATGGTTTGTAAATGTGTTGTTATAAAATCCCCATCACTTAGAAATTTAATTCTAAGTTCAGGGAAAAATGGAGACTTAGACCTTGGCTAGTAATGGGCTGTTTTTTTGAGTTAAGGTGTTGGTCTCCTCTGTTTCGTATTTTGAAATAATAAAATTGAAGGCTTTCTGTGCAGCACTTGCAGCGGTGATAATCAACTTAGAATCTCCTTTGAGGGCATTAATCCAACCTTGTAAATATGCTGCTGAATTGTTCGCTAAATCGTTGTTATCAATTCCCATTTCAGCACATAAAAATGCGCTCGTCATTTCTGCAATTAATTCTTCTTTGGAGTATTTTTCATCTGCGTATTTATTTGGTAATTCTCGATTCAATCTTGACTTTGCACCTGTCCAATGTCCCAACTCATGAAACAATGTAGCGTAGTAAAAATCTGAATTATCGAAGCTACCAATGACGGGCATATTGATAAAATCCTTGACAAAATTATAGTACGGTTGATTGGTATCGATGTGCTTGATTGTCGCATTGGTGGAGTAAATTAAATGCTCACAGTTCGTATATTTTTCATTCGGTTTTAGTTGAACTGGTTCGGGATAATCAAACTCAATTCCTTCTATATCAGGCGCATTAAATACTCGATAATATCTCAGCTTAGGAATCTTCTTGATTGCCTCATTTTCGTTTTTAGTTACCCTTCCATTGGTATCAAAAAACGTCCATAACCAAAAGAAAACAATTTCACTTTTTGCTCCTTTTTTAAGGTGCCCACCTGCTTTTTCTATTTGCTTGTACGTCATGAAATATGGATTCTCTAACATGGACAATAGAAAGAAATTGATTCCAGAATAAACCCGCTTAGATGCGTAATTCATGGGCGGTAATGTAGCGGAGGTACTCCAAGTTTTTCTCCAAGGATTCGTACCTGATTCCAATAGGGTGACCATTCGCTCTGTGGCGATTTCAAAGACTGACTTTTTCATTTTGAATTATTTTAGATAAAAAAATAGTGTTAAAGGGCAGCGAAGTACAAAAGACTTCGCTGCTGACCAATGCTTCTCATAGAATGCTTCCTAGCGGTTAAAAAGGAAGAAGTTTACCACATAGAAAACTGTGGAATTCTTTGATAAAGTCGCAATCTTCTTCTGTGAAAATTGCGCTCTTTCTTAATTGGTTACCTCTGATGTGTCGGTGTAAATTTTCGGATTCATCACCAATTTGTAGAAGGGTGGTGATAGCTATTTCCCTTTCTTCAAATAACTGCGAACGGTCAAAAGATTCAATGTCCGCATTGATGGAATCCAATAGATGAGTTGTACGGGAAGTGGAATCTTCCACCCCCGTAATGGTAAGTAAATTGTTCATAAGTGCTTAATTTTATGAACCTGACTGCCGTCAGGCAAGTTGAAAAACTAGAATTTATTTCCTTTGTTTTGATATATAAATATACGGAATTTGCGTGAATTATTTTAATGTAATTGTAATGTTTTTTACATTTTTATTCTGTTAAATTATCGAAAACAATATATCAAAAAAGCTTCCTCAGAATTATAAAAACATACGAAAATTGCGTATCTTAAAGTATGAAATTATTGATAACTGGAAGCCGAAATTTCGATAACTACAAGGTGCTAAAACAAGCAATCGAAGAAGTGCAAAAACTGCAAGGCGAAAAAATAACAATAGTATTACATGGCGGTGCAAAAGGTGCTGATACGCTTGCTCAAAACTGGGCAGAAGAAAACAAAATAACTACCCATATCATAAAACCCGATTACAAAAAACACAATGGAAAAGCTGCGCCACTCATCAGAAACAAAGAACTCGTAAAATTAGCTGATTGCACTTTGGCACTATATACAAAAGATAGAACTGGCGGCACTTGGTACACCAGCCAAGAAACTATAAAAGCAGGAAAGCCACTATATGAATATTTAACTACAAATAAATTAAAATATACAGCTCCTGTAAAAACACTCTTCTTGCAATAAACAGGTGTAAAACAAAAAAGCACCTCCAACCCTCGCAATCCACTACCACCATAGAAGCCCTGTGCTTGGCACGAGCAGCGCTGTACGCACCGAGCAAGTGAGCGTCATTACCTGCTGAAGATATAGTGTTGGGCATTGAGGCAGGTATAGCGGCTCGGTGGGGACAGCTCAGGAGGGTTGGCAATTCGCCTGCTGCTCGGGGAGCAGAGGCAAGCCACAATTGTGGGTTTGCTTTTGGCTATGTGCGGATGAAAGTATATTGTTATGGAAATTCTATCTTTCTTATTTTATTGTGAAACGTGTGAAATTGAAAATGGAGGGATTGGAGGAGTTGGGCATGGAGTAGCTGCTGAAGGGAAATTGAGTTGGGCAATTTTCAAATAGCACTTTGGAGGGTAGGGAAGGTGTTTTGCAAAAGTGTTATTTTAAAATTAGGTGGAGCTATTTGCCTTTAGTTGCTACTGTGCGAGGCATCAGCTTCATAATAGTGCATAGAGAAAAGGTTGAGGCTGATGCTGGTGGATTTGTGGGATGGGATTTATTAAAATACTACTGCAATTTTAGAGCTGAAAAATATAGATTACGCAATATTTGTAGTATATTTACAATGCTTAATTTTATGACAAAGCGGCTTGGTGATTCTTCATTTAGCCGCTTTTCTATTGGCTTCAATTATCTTATCCATAGCTTGATTGGCAGCTTCGACTCGCTTTAGATTTTGCTGCCCAATTTTTATCAATCCTTCTATCACTTCTAGGTTCCATCTTCTTCCTCCGACTACATCGTATATCAAATTGGCAGATATTCCTAACTCTTCGGCTAGTTGTTTAATGGCGCCTCCTTGGATTAGCGGCTTGAGTTCTTTCATCTTGGCTCGAAGTTCTCGTTTGAGTTGGATGGGTAGTTTTTTTTCTGACATGGCAATTTTTTTTTGAAAATGAAATCTACTAAAGCAATTCCAGATTCCCAATTTTTTAATCCTTCAATTTTTATGAGCAGATAAATATTATTGAGCAGTCACTAGAAGCGTTTGCCTAAAAGGGCTGCTGGAGTGCAATGGAACAGACTTGCTGCCGTGCGTGATTACTGGCTGACCAAAGGAAAGCTTGTAAAATGACTTGGAGGGAAAGCACAAAAGGCGGCAAGACTGTGGAATGGAATGAAGCTGCCCTGAAGGTGCTGCCGAAAGTTATCGAGCGTTGTTATCTGCTTGCTGT
>CAYGRM010000574.1:0-3248 GCA_964352225.1 uncultured Saprospiraceae bacterium
TAAATTTGATAAAATCTTTTTCATGGCGTATTAATTTTAGGTTTACCGAGCTCCCAATATGTAGAAGTTCGATAAACCTTTATTCATCGGACTATTGTTTCACCAATTGAATATTCAACACCAATCGAACTTCATCGCTTACGACTACTCCGCCAGCTTCGGTTATTGCGCCCCATTTCAAGCCATATTCTTTTCGGTTGATTTTTCCTGAAATTTCAAAACCTGCTTTGGTCTGACCATATGGGTCAACGGCAGTTCCATTGTATTCCACATCAAGGGTTACTTCACGGGTATTGTCACGAATAGTCAAATCTCCTACTAAAGCATAATCTCCATTAGCTTTTTTGGTAAATGACTTAGATTGAAAAGTCAATTTTGGAAATTGAGAGGCATTGAAAAAATCATCTGATTTCAGGTGTTCATCTCTCTGCTTATTTTTAGTATCAATACTATTTACATTTGCTGAAAACGAAATGTCTGCTCCTTCAAAATCATCAGTTTCAGAAGTGACAGTTCCTTTAAATTCATTGAATGCACCTGTGACGGTAGAAACCATCATGTGTTTTACTTTGAAATAAATTTCTGAGTGTGTAGGGTCAATTCCCCATTTAGTTTTTAATGCTATTGAATTTTCCATTTTTATTATTTTTTAAATTTTAGAAATTAATTTTTAGCTACTCGGCTAATTTTGGTAGCCTCCAAAGTATTTGACAGGAGACCAGCTCGGAAGTATTTCGGGAAGTGCAGGTGTGAATTTGGAAAATTCTTCATCACCATAAACTACTTTACCATCAACTACAGTAAGTACAGAAACAATATCTCTAATCGCTTCTTCCTCAACTGAGAAATAATCATCAGATAGTAAAGTAAAATCAGCGAACATTCCCTTTTCGAGTGTACCTTTTACGTCTTCTTCTTTGGAGACCCAAGCACTACCTTTGGTATAAAGATATAAGGCTTCCTCTCTGCTCAATTGATTGTCTGCGGCAGCCAGTTGAAATCCACCAACCGATTTACCCGAAACCAACCAATACAAAGCAACCCACGGATTGTAACTTGCTACACGAGTACCATCTGTACCTGCACCAACAGGTAATCCCATTTTCATCATTTGCTTGACAGGAGGTGCATATTTGGCTTTTTCTGCACCATAACGTTCTACAAAATATTCACCCGCATACGCCATTCTTGCTTGTATAGCGATACCACCATTTAAGGCTTTGATGCGTTGCATCTCTTTTGGTTGCACAGTTTCAGCATGGTCAAACAACCATCTTTCTTGTGCCAATTTTCCGTTGGTTTCTTCATTTACTTCTTCTATAACATCCAAAATATTGGCTATGCTTTCGCCATAAGTTGCATGAATTCTAAAAGGCCAGCCGTTATCTACATGCAGACGAATAACACGCTTAATGTCTGCTCGCCAAGTCGGGCGGTCTTCTAACATAGGTTGAGGTGCTAAGAAGTTCTCAAAATCGCCAGCACTCCACGCCAAAAATTCCCCACCACCTTCTAACTCGTAGCCATGCTCTAAATGTATTTCTCCATTATGTCCTACTTCGTTCTCTTCCATCCATTCTTGAAACTCTTGATACTCCTTTCCTTTGTTTTGAGGAAACAGATAATAAGATAATCGAAGTGGCATATCTCCATCATCTGCCAACGCTTTTGTACCTGAGTAATCTTTAGGGAACTTGTGACCACCGCCACCTGCATCTATTCCGCTGGTGATACCAAAACGATTTAGTTCACGGTAAAAATGTTTGGTAGAATTAACCATAACTTCGGGCGAAAGTGGAGGCAACGAACCAATACGAGCATACAAAATAGTTGGGTTAGGTTCTGCTAACAATACGCCAGTTAATTTGCCATTATTTCCTTTTTCAAAGCTACTTCCAGGAGGAGCAGGTGTATTCTCATCAATACCCAATGCTTCTAAACCTGCTTTATTCAACCAAGCCCTGCTGTACAGAAATAGGACATAAGTTGGCACATCCCCCGCAGCTTCGTTGATTTCTTCAGGTGTAGGAAATCTTTTTTCTTCAAATTGGAAAGGACTCCATCCACCAATTACTCTTACCCATTGTCCTTTTGGTGTTCGAGCAGCTTGTTCTTTGAGCATTTCCAAAGCACGTTTAAGCGTTTTTACACCATCCCAACGCAATTCTGCATTATAAAAACGACCACCTCTTGTTAGGTGCAAATGCGAGTCATTTAACCCAGGTATCATAGTGCGACCTTTTGCATCAATTATCTCGGTTTTATCACCTTTGTATTTTAAAATTTCGTCATTACTTCCCGTAGCCAATACTTTTCCGTCAGCAACTGCAATAGCTTCTGCAAAACTATTTTCGGCATTCATTACCGCAGTTTTTGCATTGGTGACAATCAAATTTGCAGTTCGATTATTCACAGTTTTCGTATTGGAAGTCTGCTCATTGGCACATCCAAACAGCCCCAAGATTATTATCGAAAAAATAATCGTGTATTTCATTTTCTAATGATTTTTAAAAAGCTGTCTTAAAGAGGAATGCCTTTTAAACACTCCTTTTCTCAGACAGCTTTTTGTTATTTAAAGGGCTTATTTCTTATTATCTTCAACAATCCATTTGCTCATCGTCTTGATATAATCTATACCAAGTCCATAGCCTCCACCATATCTTTTTGCCAAAGCAGTTACCTCTGCATATTTTCCTGCTCTCGCCCAGTCTCTATGCAATTCTAATAAGTACTGCATAGAAGTAATTGGAACTACACCTGCTTGTATCATACGAGCTACTGCCATATCATGCGCTTCTTTAGACACACCACCCGAAGCGTCCGTAATAGCATAGACTTCATAGCCATCTTCCAAAGCTGAAAGTGCAGGAAGCGTCACACATATTTCTGTCCAAAGACCCGCTATTACAATTCTTTTCTTTCCTGACTTTTTGATAGCTTCAACTACTCTTTTGTCTTCCCAAGAGTTCATGGTCGTTCTGTCTATATACTTAGTATGGTCAGGATAGTACTCTTTTATTTCAGGGAACAATGGTCCACTAAAGCTCCTTTCCGCAACCGTTGTCACGATGGTATTTACATCGAAAAGTTTGGCAGAACCTGCTACTAATCCCGTATTGTTTCGCAATGTCTGAATGTCAATAGATTGTACCGCAAATGCCATTTGACCTTCGTGGTCGATTAAGATAAGTGTATGGTCGTCAGGGTCTAATAAAGACTTTGCTGCCAAAGAAGGGTCGTTGTTAGGG
>CAYGRM010000575.1:0-3179 GCA_964352225.1 uncultured Saprospiraceae bacterium
ATGTAAAAGCATTGTTATAAAATTTTAAAAATGAAAAAAATAATCATGGTGGAGCTTTCGGGAGTCGAACCCGAGTCCAGTCATCGCCAACCTATCTCTCTACAGGAAGTCAGGACTTTGTCAATTAAGTATATTATGCCAGACCATTAGCGATGCTGTCGAATGCCAGTTAAGCCCCAAATGTTTTAAAAAAAAATACAATTCCATTAGCATTGCGACCAATTAGCGCAAGACTTCATTTCTAAAAAAAACTGTAAAAATGATAATCGGAATCCATCTACTTCAATTGATGAATACGATTCAATTGTGGTAGGTTAATAAAAAAAACATTTCATCTGTTATTAATTTATGATGTACAGAAGTGCTAACTTTTAGTGGAAAGGAAAAGTTCCCGAGTGGATTTATTATTTAAAAATTACTACTCAATTGTCAATCCAAGATTATCGATGATCGCTTGATCTGTATAAACTTGGACTCTTTCAAAAGGAACTTCTAATGCTGAAAAATCTCCTTTTGCAAACGCATGTTGCTTCTTGACAAAATCCGTCACATCCAAAATCTCCGTAATCCAATCTTTATTTAATTGATGCAACATCTCTCCTCTGATACCTAACTGAATTGCTTTTCGCTCTAATTTTCTACCACACGGATCATGATCAGGATCCCATTGTAAACGAACTTTTGACTCGGCCAACCTAGCTTTCCACGCTTCGTGACTTTTATAAATGCTTCCTTGAAAACTTGAATGAACAGCTTCCTTCAGTATTTTATTAAAACCTTCCTGCTTTATTTTGATCGCCAAAATTCGTTCTTGATTTTCCTTGGTCGCCCAACCTGCTCGATACATCATCCACATAAAATTAGGCTTGATCCAAGTCATCCGACTAAAGGAATAACTACTGCCTCCAAACTTTTGATTGGCAGCTGCATAGCTTGCAATTGCATTGTTATAAGCTTGGTAAACTGTGATCGTTTCATCGTCACTTTGAGCAATGATGTGTTTCCCTTGGGTGGGTAACTGAGTTTGTTGATAATAATATTTCTCTGTTTTCATTGTCTTTTTTTTTAAAAATTATTCCGCTTGATAGGTTTCGAAAAATTCCTTCCGAGCAATTCGATACACCTCCTCTCCCCCAACTGGACAAGCCAAAAAATCTTTTTCTTTCACGATCATTTTACTTCCCCATTCTGCTTCAAAGTAGAACCTATTTTTTACTCTAAATTTTTTCAACAATCTTTTATTTACTTCCATAGCATAAATTCGTCCTTTCGGTTCGTATTCTGAAAAACCAGCTTTTGAACGTTTTTTAAATTATACCTCGCTCGAAATTTCTGTGGAGTCAAGACATATTCTTCCTCTGCGTCAGTTTGGTTTTTAACGATGTAATCACCAGGTTTTGCCTGATTAATGGTTTCTCTCCCATCACTTGTGGTGGTAGTGATCCGTTCTATATCTTTCGCTTTTCGGGCAAAAACTTTTTTTATTTTTTGGTGAATTTTACCTTTTGTTTTGAGCAATGGTAGAACCATTTGCTTCATTTCGTCTTGAGAATGCATTGCTGTTTTTTTTAGTCTGTTTGATAAAAATGCCTTTCTATTTTATGTCAAAAAGGACTTAAAAGTAAATGGTTTTTTAATTGCTTGAATTTTTTTCTAACATTTCATCTCGTACCTCCATCAGCGCGAAACCTAATAAATTCAAGCCCTGCCATTGATCTGGGTATTGCGCTTTTCGATCATCTCTCGATAATCCTATCCCCCAAATTTTATCATAAGGGCTTGCTTCTACCAAAACTCTATTTTGGGTATTTAATAAAAACGTTTTTAAATCTAGATTTTGCTCAAATTTAAAATGGTTTCCTTTTTTGACAATTTTATAGCTTGACTTACTCCACTTTTTTACATCAAAATTTCGAACTTGTCGCCCTAATTTTTTCGCTTCAACTGGAGATTTAGAATTAATTATTTTTTCCAAAATTTCTTCATCTTGAAATAGTCTTGCCTTCTCTGCCATCATCCAATGTTCGGCGGATTTGTATAAAATATCATCTACGACAAATTCACATTCCCACCATTGACTCAAACAACTTGCAGTAATAGTTCCATCCTTCGAAGGCCGATGTCCCCAAAAGTAAAGGTATTTAATATGTTCCTCGGATTCGGCTTTTTGCTTGATCCAGTTTAAATTATATTTCATTTTTCTAAATATTTTTCTTCATTAATTTTTTATCCAGATCCTCCATATAATCTTTCCCAAACTTTTCATTTTCCAAATCATCATACATCCATTTCGGTAAATTATTTTCAAACTCTTCCGTCAAACTTCCAATCGCCAAAGCTAACGAAGCAACTGTGTCAGTATCTCCTCCCAAGTCAATACTCAACCGTAGTGTATCTTTCAGCGTATTCGTTTTTTCAAAAACATATAAAACTGCTTCCACCGTTTCCTCTCCATCAATCTTCACTTCGCCATTCCAATTAGCTTTCCATTCTCGACCTTGTACGTCTGCTAAGTATTCTAATAATTGATTTTTATTTCCTTTTTGGTAAATAAAATAATGACTCATCAATGCTATTGCTTCGGCTGCATCAATTGCTTTTATAGTTTGATGCGTGACTTCTCCTTGAATTTTTGCTTTGGCTAAAACTTCTTTTTCATCTTCAAAAATTCCAATTGGATAGGCTCGCATGGCTGCACCATTTCTTTCGCTTTTTGGAATGATTCGATGGAGTAATTCTTGTCCGTCTTTTACTTCTGTCATTAATTGGGAAAATCTTCTCGCATATCCTTTTCTAAAATCTCTTTGAAAAACTTCGACAAATTTATTGGCAATATTGAGTGGAGTCCACGCTTGATTTTCCAAAATCAATTCAGCGACGCCGATTGCCATTTGGGTATCGTCGGTGTATTTTTCAGTTAAGTATTTGGTCAAGGTGTTTTCTTTTTCGATGAAATTACGGCTGGCAAATTCAAATGCTGCTCCGTAGGTGTCTCCGATTGCGCCGTGGATAATCATATCTTTTAATTTTTATTATAAATGCGTTTTAGTTCTTGTTTCTCTCTACTTTTTCCTTGATGTTAAGTGCCATTAAGTCGTACTAACTTTAGGCCTCAAAAGAGAGCTTATCATGAATAAATTGACATCGTTGGAAAATCGACTAAAGATAAAACAAGAAGT
>CAYGRM010000576.1:0-3175 GCA_964352225.1 uncultured Saprospiraceae bacterium
CTTATGTATAGATAAAATTTATCAAGACATCATTTAATTCGATAAAATTTATCGGAATTTTACGCTTATATTTGCAAAAAAAAATATCTAATATGGGTAACAAAAAAAATACGACTTCCTCCAATAATGGAAAAGTTTATGACCTCAATAATGGAACTGCAAAGTGTCCATTTATGGGTGGCGTTCTAAATAGTAGCGCAGGCGGTGGAACAAGAAACCGCGACTGGTGGCCGAATCAATTAAAGTTGAATATTCTCCGCCAAAATTCTTCTTTGTCTAATCCAATGGATGAAGATTTTAATTACGCTGAAGAATTCAAATCTCTTGACTTAGCTGCTGTCAAACAAGATCTCTATGATCTAATGACAAAATCTCAAGATTGGTGGCCTGCTGACTATGGTCACTATGGCCCATTTTTTATTCGAATGGCTTGGCATAGTGCAGGGACTTATCGTATTCAAGATGGACGTGGTGGAGCAGGTTCGGGCTCTCAAAGATTTGCGCCATTAAATAGTTGGCCAGATAACGGAAACTTGGACAAAGCTCGATTATTACTTTGGCCAGTTAAGCAAAAGTATGGAAAGAAAATTTCATGGGCTGACTTAATGATTTTAGCAGGTAACTGTGCTATCGAATCTATGGGCTTGCCAACTTATGGATTTTCAGGTGGACGTGAAGATATCTGGGAACCAGAAGAAGATGTGTATTGGGGATCAGAATCAGAATGGATGGGTGACGATAAACGTTATGCAGCCTCAACAGAAAAAGAAAGAATCTTAGAAAATCCTCTTGCTGCTGTTCATATGGGATTGATTTATGTCAACCCAGAAGGACCTGGAGGAAAGCCTGACCCAATGGGATCAGCTTATGATATCCGAGAGACTTTTGGTCGAATGGCCATGAACGATGAAGAAACTGTGGCGCTTGTTGCTGGAGGTCATACTTTTGGAAAAGCGCATGGTGCGGCTGATCCAAACAAATATGTAGGAGCTGAACCTGCTGGAGCAAGTATTGAAGAGCAAAGTACAGGTTGGAAAAATAGTTTTGGAAGTGGTGTTTTAGATGACACGATTACGAGTGGTTTGGAAGGTGCATGGACGCCCAATCCAACAAAATGGGATCACGATTATTTTGATGTTTTGTTGAACTATGATTGGGAATTAACGAAGAGTCCTGCTGGAGCACACCAATGGAAACCAACTGCTGAGTCAAATGCAAGAAGAGCTCCTAAAGCTGGAGATGCCTCTCAGACGCAAGCGTTGATGATGAGTACTGCAGATATTGCTCTTAAAACGGATCCTGAATATTTAAAAATTTCTAAAAGTTTCTATAAAAATCCAAAGAAATTTGAAGATGCATTTGCTAAGGCTTGGTTCAAGTTAACTCATAGAGATATGGGACCAAAAGCACGATACATTGGTTCAGAAGTACCAGCGGAAGATTTAGTTTGGCAAGATCCTATTCCTGCGGTTAATCATAAGTTGGTTAATCGTAATGATATTGCAAGTCTTAAAAAAATGATTTTGGCTTCAGGATTATCTGTTTCTCAATTAGTTTCTACTGCTTGGGCATCTGCTTCCACTTTCCGTGGTTCAGATATGCGTGGTGGAGCGAATGGTGCAAGAATTCAATTGAACCCTCAAAAAGATTGGGCGGTTAATAATCCAAAAGAATTAGCCAAAGTGCTAAGAAAACTTAAGAAGATTCAAAAAGAATTCAATGGACAACAGACTAATGGGAAAATGATTTCATTGGCTGACCTAATCGTTTTGGCAGGATGCGCTGGAGTTGAACAAGCTGCTAAAGATGCTAAGGTTAAAGTTTCAGTTCCTTTTACTCCTGGTCGTATGGATGCAACTGCCAAACAAACTGATGTTGATTCTTTTGCTGCACTTGAACCGTTAGCTGATGGTTTCAGAAACTACGCAAGAGAACAAGATCGAGTTTCTGCTGAGGAGTTATTAATTGACAGAGCTCAGTTGTTAAAATTGACTGCTCCTGAAATGACTGTATTGGTTGGAGGTATGCGAGCACTTAATGCAAACTTTGATGGATCTCAACATGGAATTTTCACTTCAAGACCTGGAGCACTTACTAATGATTTCTTTGTCAACTTACTCGACATGGGAACGACTTGGAAAGAAGTAACAAAAGACCAAGGAGTCTTCGAAGGAAGAGATCGAAAAACTGGTGACCTCAAATGGATAGGAACTCGAGTAGATTTGATCTTTGGTTCCAATACAGAACTTCGAGCGATTGCTGAAGTTTATGCTTGTGCTGATGGTCAGAAAAAATTCGTCAAAGACTTTGTGGTAGCATGGGATAAAGTGATGAATTTAGATCGATTTGATTTAGTGTAAAATTATTTTTGTTTAGTCACGCTGAACAAAAAATTTAAATAAAGAAGGTGGTCTGGTTCAGACCACCTTCTCTTTTTTTGTCATATCCCAAAGCACTTTCATTGCCTTTTCTTTATCTTTTTGATCCACAAAAATGTGGTCATGATAATAGCCTGCAATGACATTGCAACTGATATTATGTTTTCCTAACTCTGAAGCAAAAGCTGCGGTCAAACCAACTGCTTCCAATGAAGAGTGAATGTTCAAAGTTATCCACGCAGCTATAAATTCAAATTGCAATCCAAATTCATCTGCATTTTTTTTTGACAAAACAACTGTAATTCCTTCTCGCTCTTTTATTTCACAAATAGTAATTTCTCTAGGAATAACATCTACATTTGAAACACTTGCAAAAACATATTCTCCATCGTTAAGAATGGGTTCCATGTTTTTTATCAAATTATTTAGATTGGTTTCTCCAGTTGTTTGTTTCATCTTTTTAAGGCGTTTTTTTCTCTAATGGCCCTTGCCATAGTACTTGATCGATCATCCACTTATCACCATTTTTGGTCAACAAAATATAATCACTCCCCCACCATGCTGTTACTTTTGCTGCTGCGATATGATTCATTACATCAAGCACTTCTACTTTTTTAGGAGCACCTTCATCTGGGAATTCTTTCTTTTCTAATACATTTTTAGAATAAGCAACAGCCTTTTGGAAAGACATTAATCCTTGGGCTTGATACTCTCCCGTTTTGGAATTTTTCCAATAACCAAACTTGTACAAAGTAGGTTTTAAGGTTGTAATTAACTTCATTGTATCTCCTTCATAG
>CAYGRM010000577.1:0-3152 GCA_964352225.1 uncultured Saprospiraceae bacterium
CAATAACTCAATAACTTTTTATAAATGACCAAATGAATTCATCTAGAACCAATTTATAACTTAAACAAAAAAATAAATTATGGCTCAACTTATCGGATTTGGAGGACCACTAGTTTTTGTGGTTCTTTTCGTTTTAATCAATCAAAAATATTTAACCACTACTTCCGGAATCATTTACTCGATTCTAATTTTTGTTTTGTCTATAGGAACAGGAATTGGTTTGACGATTATGTATGGAGTGGGATCAATTTTCTCAGGATTGATTGCACCAATTTTTTATACTGCATTGTTTTCCGCTAAGGTGCGAGGAACAAAATCAAATAAAAAATAAAATTGAGCAGTAATTTATTTAAGTTTGAATTACTGCTCAATTTTAAATTTTTTTAATAAGAATGAAGCCTAAAAAAGACCTTTCCTTCGATGATCTTGCTAACAGAATGCAACACCTTGTATCGCTAAAAAAATATGATTATGCCCTCCAAGAATTAGAAGAAATGAGGAAGCAAAATCCTGATTCGACGGATGTGTTAATGTTCTTTCCCTACGTTAATTTTTATCAAGGGAAATATGATCTCGCCATCGAACAAGCAGAAAGTGTCTTAGCCAAAAATATTGGCTATTCAACCGTCTACTATGTTTTAGCACAGTCTTACCTTAAAAAATCTAACTATAAAAAATTTGGAGAAATAACTGATTTGGGTTTAAATCAGCATCCAAAAGATATTCCATTGATGAGTTGCAAAGTGAGATATTTAGCAGAGGTAAGAAAAGAAGAAGAGGCTTTGGAAATGGCTGAACTTGCTTTAGCCATTGAGCCAAATAACACTCAGATTTTGAATATGAAAGCTCGATTACTTCAACGTCTCCAAAAGGAAGGAAGTGAAGAAATACTGGATATTTCTATAGCTAATGATCCAATGAACGCAAGTTCTTATGTCACAAAAGGACAGTTGTACTTTGATAAAAGAGACTATGAAAAAGCAAAAGAATATTTCCTAGCAGCACTTAAAATAAATCCAGAAAATAGGGTAGCTCGCGAGCACCTCAATTCCATTTTGTGCATTACTCATTTTCCCACTCATTTTAAAGTGCTCAATTTTTTTAATCGGAATTTACCTCGGATTTTTTCATTTTTTGTTTTGTGGATAATTGCTAGTTTAGGATTTACCGCTTACTCAAAATTTACAGATGGATCTGGTTCGTGGTTTTTGCCCATTTCTATTTTCTTTGCCTGGGGGATTACGATGTATGTTAATCATATTTTCCATTCTGATGCTGCTTATCATTTGTCTATGCATGAAAAAACGAAACAGTTTTTCCCAAAAGAAGTGTCGAGGAAGCCAGTATTTACAACTATAATGAAGTTAGTAATAGCGATAATCTTTTTAGGAATTACTATTTATTTTCAACTTTGAAGTAATTGATAAGGGTATTCTAGAGTTTGAATCTGTCAAATAAAAAACCGAATAACACAATCCGCGCTATTCGGTTTTCCCAAAAAAGAAATTTCAATAATCCTATCGAATAATATCCACCGCCAATTTATAGTTTGGATCTTCCAAAACATTCACATCGATAATCTCATCTGCATTTTCTAGCAATGCTCGACAGTCTTTACTCAAGTGTTTGAGGTGTACTTTTTTTCCTACTTTATGATATCGTTCAGTAATTTTATTCAAGGCTTCGATGGCGGACATATCTACAACTCGGCTTTCTGCAAAATCAATAATCACTTCCTCTGGATCATTGAGTACGTCAAATTTTTCATTAAAAACAGATACGGATCCAAAAAATAATGGACCATAAATTTCATAATGTTTGATTCCATTTTCATCGATTCTTTTTCTCGCACGAATTCTTTTGGCATTGTCCCAAGCAAAAACTAGTGCTGCGATAATCACTCCGACGATAACTGCCAATGCTAAATTATGTAAAACCGCTGTTACTAAAGTAACTAAGACCATCACAAAAATATCAGACTTCGGCATCTTATTAAAGGTCTTCAAACTTGCCCACTCAAATGTTCCAATCGCCACCATAAACATCAAACCAACCAATGCAGCCATCGGTAATTTTTCTATTAAATCAGAACCAAACATAATAAATACGAGTAACATTACTGCCGCTGTAATTCCAGATAATCTTGCTCTCGCTCCAGAAGAAGTATTAATCAAACTTTGTCCAATCATCGCACAGCCACCCATTCCAGATAAAAACCCACTTAAGATATTTGCTGTTCCTTGCGCTACACATTCTTTGTTACTTCTACCACGTGTTCCTGTAATTTCATCAATAATATTCAAGGTCAATAGACTTTCAATCAAACCAACAACCGCTACAATTACTGCATAAGGTAAAATTAAACGAAGAGTTTCCAGCGTCAATGGAATATTAGGAATAGTCAATGGCGGGAATCCACCTTTGATAGTTTGACCTTCTCGCATGGTGTCCGCAACTGTTAGCGTATCAATACCAAAGCCGATTACAATACTAGAAATAACCACAATTGCCACTAAAGAAGATGGAATTGCTTTCGTTAATTTGGGTAGTCCCCATATAATCACCATGGTGAGTAAGGTAAGCCCCAACATGACTAAAAAAGGAGTAGTTTCTAATAAACTATCAGTTCCTTTTTGATAAAAATTAGGGAACTGCGCCATAAATATAATGATCGCAAGACCGTTTACAAATCCAAACATTACAGGATGTGGTACTAATCTGATGAATTTTCCCAACCGAAATAATCCTGCGGAAATTTGAAGTATTCCAGCTATAATTACGGTAGCAAAAACATAATGTAGAATAGCGTCAGGCGTAATTTCAGGGAATGCAGTTTTTAATTCTAGAATTAATCCAACAAAAATAACCGCAACTGCCCCAGTTGCTCCAGAAATCATTCCAGGACGTCCTCCAAAAATTGAAGTGATTAATGCTAAAATAAATGCTGCATACAATCCAGTTAAAGGAGAGAAGCCAGGGATAAGTGCAAATGCAACCGCCTCAGGAATCAACGCAAGTGCTACCGTTAATCCAGATAAAATCTCTGTTTTATAATTTACTTCTTGGGAAAAATCAAATAGGTTAAAATACTTTTTCATTAAATACTTTATTAAAAATGGTTAACCAATTTCTTAGTTGGATAATATTAGGTG
>CAYGRM010000578.1:0-3144 GCA_964352225.1 uncultured Saprospiraceae bacterium
TTCTTGTACGAAATAAAAAACCCATTCCGAGTACTCGGAATGGGTTTTTTATTTTGAGGTACGTCAGGAATTTTTTCTAAAAAATATTTTTTTGATCAAGGCGACTAAAGAAACCAACGCCCAAACTCCTTCCAAAATCGTAAAAGGAATCGACTCAATCATCACCGAAGAAATGCAAGCCAACGTCGCTCCAAGCAAATTAATTAAAATATAAGGATAGCTATTTTGATCAATCAAATTGAACAAATTCAAAAAGTAAGCTCCCAAAATTCCACTTACTCCAATCATTCCGAGGATGGTTGCTGTA
The DNA here is from genome assembly GCA_964352225.1 of uncultured Saprospiraceae bacterium. GTDB lineage: Bacteria > Bacteroidota > Bacteroidia > Chitinophagales > Saprospiraceae > CAJQQY01. The sequence goes on from CAYGRM010000578.1 coordinate 308, forward strand.
TCCATTTTTATGAAATTATTAAGGTCGATTTCTTCCATACTCCTCATGGCTCGAAACCCATTCATCAGCCACCACCGCAGCACCCAGCGACAACTCGCCACACAAAACGACTGCTGCAATGATCTCCGCCAATTTGTTTACTTTACCCGCACCATAGCAATTCATTACTTCCAAACATTCTCGCTGCGTCGGCAAACCAGTTCCACCTCCGTAAGTTGCAACAATTAATGAAGGAATGGTGATGGAAAAATAATAATCTCCATTTTCTAAAATTTCTCCAAAGTAAAATGCCGCTGAAGATTCCGCCACATTGGCGACATCCTGACCTGTAGCAATAAACATTGCGGTGATGCCATTGGCTGAATGAGCGCCATTATTGATTGAGCCAGACATCATCGCTCCTGTGCTTGACATTTGTCGTAGGTAATATAATTTTTGAGGTGAAACATGCAGCACGTCTTCCATCAATGCCTTGGGTAAAACAATTTCAGCAACAACTCTTTTTCCTCGAGTCTTTAAAGAATTAAGCGTTGAATGTTTTTTGTCGGTATCAAAATTGGCCGCTAGGGAAAAGTTTTCTAAACCTTCAGGCTCTTGTTCCAAAATCCAATTGCAAGCATTTCGAGTTGCTTTGGTCACCATATTTTGACCCGCTGCATCACCTGTCGAAAAATTAAAGCGCAACCAACGCATCTTGCTCATTGGGTATTGACCGATGTCCAAAAGTTTTCCACGCGAAGTAGTTTCTTCTGCTTTGGCTTTTATTTTTTCAAAATTAGCGGTCACCCATTTTCCAAACTCACGAGCGTATCGAGCATTTTTAAAAACAAAAACAGGCGAGCGATTCATTCGATCATCGATTACACTTGTCGTAATTCCTCCTGCCAATCGACACATCTTCATACCTCGATTGTAACTGGCGAGTAGCGTTCCTTCGGTCGTTGCCATTGGGATATAAAATTCTCCTACTGCCTCTTCACCATTAACCAAAAGCGGCCCAGCAAAACCCATCGGTACTTGCACAACGCCTGAGAAATTTTCAATATTTCCAGCTAAAATTTTTGGATCAAATGAATATTGATTGGTGTGTTGAAAGTCAACCTTGGTATGTTTACTCACTACTTGTCTGCGTGCATCTGCTTGTTCGGAAGTGTAATCGTTAGTTTTAGAATAAGGTAATTTTTCGATCATCGTTTTTTTTTGTGAAAATAGAAACTGTTTTTTACAATCTAGTTGAAGTGGTTTAATTTTATAAAATTCGTACTTGATCTATTCACCACTAATTACACCGGTTTTTACAGATTTTGATTTTAATCAGCTGTGAAAATCTGTGGTAAATAAAAATGTATAAACTCAAACCAAATTCCTATCTTAGACATTTCCTTTTTTAGAAACCAACAAAACATTATGAAAAATCAAGTCATCAAATTATCCCTTTACATCAATTATTTTGTCTTTGCTATTTTATTAAATAGTGTAGGAATTGTGATTTTGAAATCGCAAAATGTCTATGGCGTAGGAGAGGTGGAAGCGAGTATTTTAGAAGCATTCAAAGATATGCCAATTGCTATCGTCTCTTTTTTGGTAGCTTCATTTTTACCACGTATAGGATATAAAAAAGCGATGTTAGTGGCCTTAGGGATCGTCGCAGTCGCTTGCATTTATATGTACTATGGTAATTCATTTAATTCCGCCAAGATTTTATTTGCAGCGGTAGGTGTTTCATTTGCATTGATAAAAGTTTCTGTTTATTCTACCATTGGCCTAGTGACTGCGAATGAAAAAGAACACAGTAGTTTGATGAGTAGTATTGAAGGTGTTTTTATGTTTGGAATTGCTTTGGCTTATTTTCTTTTTCCAGCATTTAATACAGAAGGTTCGCCTGATGCTTGGTTGAATGTGTATTGGTTATTAGCAGGGTTGTGTGTACTTTCTTTTCTGTTTTTGTTTTTCGCAAAATTTGATAAAGATGTAGAAATTCCAGGCACTAATTTGATGGATGACTTTCGACAGATGTTTGCTCTATTGGTGAAAATTTTAGTTTTAGTTTTTGTAATTAGTGCATTTTTATTTGTGATGATCGAGCAAGGGATCATGACTTGGCTGCCTACATTTAACAAAGAAGTTCTTCAACTTTCTGAAAATGTATCTATTATGATGGCAAGTATTTTTGCCATTTCGTTAGGTGTTGGGCGACTAATTGCAGGAGCACTTTCTCAAAAATATTCATGGTTTCATATTGTGATTGGATGTATCGTTTTAACAGCGTTAATGGTGATTTTCGTTTTACCTCGAACAGTAGGAGTCGATGTTGGAGCAGTAGATTCTTTGGCTGATGTGCCTATTTTAGCCTACGCTTTTCCATTGGTTGGATTATTTATTTCGCCGATTTATCCATTGTTGAATTCAACTGTTTTGAGCGCACTTCCGAAAAAATTGCATAGTCCAATGTCAGGACTGATTATTGTTTTTTCTGCACTTGGAGGAACATTAGGTTCGAGAGCGATGGGTTGGTTATTTGAGCAAGTCGGGCCAGCAACCGGATTTTATTATACTTTAATTCCAATTGGGTTACTCTTTTTAGCTCTAATTGCTTTGAGAAAATTGACACAAAAGGAAACTACATTTTAAAATTTTGCCGCTGACTTTTTATGACTTAAAATATGACTTTTCGCTGATTTTTTCTTTTTACAGATAGAACACACTCAGCGAAAAGTCATAAAAAAAAGTCAGCCCAAGTCAGCGGCAAAAAAAACAAATCACATGTACCAAACTCCCGACATCATTTTCCAAGAACTCTTCGCCGACCTCCAACAAAGCGGTATTTTCGAAGACGA
>CAYGRM010000579.1:0-3141 GCA_964352225.1 uncultured Saprospiraceae bacterium
ATGTAGCTCGATAATTTTTGCAATTGGATTACCTGCTTTATTGACACAGGCGATTGGTTTTAAAAATTCGTCGGTAACTTTTTTCTTATAATTATTCTCAAGCGTTGCTAAAATATCTGTAGTCTTTTCACCCTCACCTTTCACCAATAGATCGTAAGCTAATTTTACTCGTTCCCATCGCTTATCTCGATCCATGGCATAATATCGACCGATGACAGAAGCTAATTTCACCGACTGTTTTTTGGTATGATTTAAAATATCTTCGAGGTAGTTTTTCCCTCCATTTGGGGAAGTGTCTCGTCCATCCATGAATGCGTGGATATACACTTTTTTCAAATCTTTCGATTGTGTGATATCGCAAAGTGCTTTCAAATGTTCGATATGAGAATGCACTCCACCATCAGAAACTAAACCCATCAAATGAACAGACTTGTTATTGTCTTTCGCATATTGTAGTGCTGCGAGCAATTTTTTATTTTGGTGAAGTGTTTTTTCTTTGATTGCTTTATTGATTCTAGCGAGTTCTTGGTAGACAATTCTTCCCGCTCCAATATTCAAATGTCCCACTTCTGAATTTCCCATTTGACCTTCAGGCAAACCTACTTCTTCGCCAAAAGTGACCAATTCTGAATTAGGATATTTTTTATATAAAGAGTTGACATAAGGCGTTTTTGCTTGAGCAATTGCGCTAACTTTTGGATTTTTTCCATGTCCCCAACCATCTAAAATGATGAGTATGACTTTTTCTGATTTCATAAGATAAGAATGTAATTTTTTTTAGGAAATAGGTTAATGGTTTAAAAATGGTGAGTTGGCGCAAAGATAAAATTTAAAATCAAAATGATATTCATATTGAAATTGCCATTGATATTGAATTTTGTTTTTTTTATCGAAATAATAAATGTTAAATTGGAAATTCAGTTAATTTGGGCACATTAAATTATTAATCAAAATCAAAAAAAAATATCATGATTATTACCACCACAGATTTTATTCCAGGAAGAGAAATTGAAGAAGTTATCGATATTGCTAGAGGAAGTACCGTACGAGCTAGAAATATTGGCAGAGATATTTTTGCAGGTTTGAAAAATATCATCGGAGGGGAGATTTCTGAATATACCAAATTAATGGCAGATTCTCGAGAGCACGCCATCGAAAGGATGATTGCTGATGCCGCAAGTATTGATGCTGATGCGGTGATTAATGTACGATTTACTACATCTATGATTAGTCAAGGGACTGCGGAAATTTTGGCTTACGGAACAGCGGTAAGGCTAAAGTAATTGGGTAGGGGCAATCCCTTGTGTTTGCCCTTAGCTATCATTTTTCCATTAAAATGTGTTGAATCTTTTTTACAAAAAAAATGTTTCATCTATGTTTAGGGCAATCACGAAGGATTGCCTCTACAAAAATATCAATTTATGGAATTTATAATTTCATTCATCTTATCTTTGGAGTTCCTTTTTGGGGTTTTTGTAATCATTGCCTTAATATATTTGTTAGGTAAAAGAATAGAGGATAAAGAAAATGAGACCTTCGAGGATAGGGATAATTAAGGTAATGACTATTAAATGTTTATTGCAATATCAATAGAAAAAGGAATCTATTATTGGATTCATTTTTTCTAAAAATATATTTTTAAAATTAAGTTAAAATGGCAAAGAATAGTAAACCGAAAGGTAGAATTGAAATTGTAAATCGTAAGGCAAAGTTTGAATATCATTTTTTGGCTGAGATTGAAACTGGAATTATTTTGACTGGGACGGAAATCAAATCTGTTCGAGTAGGCGAGGTGAATTTGAAAGATGCGTATTGCCTATTTACAAAAGAGGGTGAGTTGATGCTTAAAAGCATGTTTATTGCAGAATATAAATATGGGAATCAAAGTAACCATGAGACACGTCGTGATCGAAAATTACTTTTGAGAAAACCTGAATTGCGCAAACTGCAAAAGAAAGTAAAAGAAAAAGGTTATTCCATTATTCCTTATCGAATGTACATCGGAGAAAGAGGGTTTGCTAAAATGGAAATCATCCTTGGTCAAGGGAAAAAATCTTACGACAAACGTGATTCAATTAAGCAAAGAGATAACAAGCGAGAACTAGATCGAGTGAAAAAACAATATAAAGTGTAATTTTTAGTGATGAACTATGATTTATTACTCATAGTTCATCACTAAAAAAAATTACTCATTCAACGTCCAAATGTAATCTTTGTAATCAATATCTGCGCCTTTCTTGATTTGTACTTCAGCATATTGATTGATATATTCTCGAACACTCTTACCTGTCTTTTTAAAATCCCCACTATACCACTTAAATAATTTTGACATTTTTGGATTGTCTGGATCTAATTCATTTTTAGTTTTATTATTGATAAAACCTCGCATTTGATCATCCAATTGTTCGTTTAATCGATCAGCGGTGAAGGCTTCATTCCTCAATCTTGGACAAGAGAAAGATGCACAATTGCAAGCTGCGTGAATTCGAGGTTCAGCAAATCTTTTTCGAATAATTCCGTGTTCAATGTCATTTAGATTATAACTGTTTCCTTCAATTTTAAAGAAGTTGATTTCCCAAACATCATTCACAAATGGAATCCCACTCTTGATATCTTTGATGCTTTTTGTCGGATAGTTATCTACGATTAATTTTACGGTAAATGCATTGTAAGCATTGATCCAATAGGCCAATTTTTCATCAGCAGACCAGTTTTTATCATTAGGGTGGTTAGCAGATAAGAGATCGAGGTACGCATTTAATTTTAAGCTGTCGTTGATAAAACCTTTATAGTTTACTTTCCCTTCAGGGCTAACATGAGTTTGCACCAAGGTGTCCCACAGTTCGTGAGTGATAGGTTTTGAATTAGATTTCACTTTACTAACTGCACAAGCATTGAATAAGAATGCGGATAAAACAAGAGCAAACAAATAGGAAGGTAAATATTTCATATGTTGATTTTTTTCAAAAATAAAGTTGTGACTTTTAGACAGATAAAAACTGTTTTATTTCATTTAAAAGTAAGGTATCCATAATAAATGTCTTTGGTATGACTTACGTATTTTTTTGAAAAAATGGATGATTTAAAAAATCAAAATCAAAATCAAAATCAAAATCAAAATCAAAATCAAAATCAAAATCA
>CAYGRM010000580.1:0-3083 GCA_964352225.1 uncultured Saprospiraceae bacterium
CTGTATTAGTAAAAGAAATAGTTCTAAATGGATCAGAATCTTGTTCGATTGTACCAAAGTCAACAGTAGTTGAAGTTAATTCCATATTTGGACCTTCGGTAGTTTCTGCATTTGCTGGAGCTTCTTGAACTTGAGCAAAAGAAATAGTTGCCGCTAAAGACAATAGTGTGAATAAAGAGAATAATTTTTTCATTGTATTTTTTATTTATTTAATTGATGTCCTGAAATTATTTAACGTAACAAAAATAAAGATATATTTTCCAAAAAGAAAGTTTCTTCGTTTTTTATAAGGTTAATGACATGTTAATAATAAATTTCAAGAACAAAGTCACCCTTTCAGATGTAATAAAAGCTAATAAGAGCGCAAACTTTATGCCTACGGATTTCAATTGGGAAAATGCTAATTTTATCTTGATATTTTGTACTTTTGAACTCTATTTCGTAGATCTGACCAACTACTTCTTTTTTTATTTTTTACCTATTAACAAATAACGAATTTTATACTCTCCAGGAAATAATTTTTGCAATAAAGTTGGGTAGTGTTTTATTATTGACCTTTATAAAAATGCATTTTGGGAAATTTCGTTAAAAAATAAAATCGTTTTACTTCATGATCGACAATCCTATATTAAAATCAATTACGAATAAAGGGAAAATGAAAAATACATTTCGTTCAGAAGCCCTTGAAGATTTTTGGACTTGCCTAGTGAGCCGAGAAGCATCCTTAACTGCCCGAAAAGAAGTTTTAACAGGAAAAGCTAAGTTTGGAATTACTGGTGATGGAAAAGAAGTTCCACAAGTTGCCATGGCTCGTGCCTTTAAAAAAGGTGATTGGAGATCTGGATATTATCGAGATCAGACATTTATGTTTGCTTTGGGATTGAGTACGGTGGAACAATTTTTTGCACAATTGTACGCAGATCCTGACAATGATCCATTTTCAGGAGGAAGACAAATGAATAGCCATTATGCCACAAACCTTTTTGATGATAACGGTGAATGGTTGGATCACAAAAATTTATATAACGTATCCTCAGATATATCCTCAACCGCAGGACAAATGGCTCGTGGACTAGGTTTGGCTCTAGCATCAAAAAAATATCGGGAATCAAAGGTTATCAAAAGTTCTAAATTTTCAAATAAAGGAAATGAAATTAGCTGGGTGACCATTGGAGATGCAAGTACGTCAGAAGGAGTTTTTTGGGAAACAATTAATGCTGCAGGTGTTCAAAATGTGCCATTGGCAGTTTGTGTTTGGGATGATGGTTATGGAATTTCAGTTCCTAAAAAATACCAAACTACAAAAGGGGATATCTCTATTCTTTTAGAAGGATTTAGGGTAAATGAGGATGGGCAAGGGTATAATATTTATAATGTGAAAGGATGGGATTATGTTGGCCTGCGTGGAATGTTTAAAGATGGAGCCGAAATCATGCGAAAAGCACATAATCCAGCAATTTTTCATGTGGATGAATTGACACAGCCACAAGGTCACTCTACTTCGGGATCACATGAAAGGTACAAGTCAAAAGATCGCTTAGATTGGGAGCGAGATAATGACTGTATTAAACGAATGCAAGAGTGGATGATTGAGCAAAAATTCATTTCTCTAGAAGATGCAGAAGTACTTCGAGAAAATGCGAAAGAATATGTGAAAAAGGCTAAAACTAATGCATGGAAGATGTTTATTGATCCGATTAAAAAAGAGATCCAAACACTTTCTGAATTGTACACTCAACTACAAAGTGAAGTAACTAATCCAGAGAAAGTACATACAATTCATAAAAAGATGAATAACCTCTTTAGTCCAATGATTTCCGAGGTTTTGGCTAATGCTCGGAAGATGTTGTTTGTCACTATTGGAGCACAAAGTCAGGCGCGAGAAAAAATAGTTTCATGGATTGAACGAATAGAGCAATTAGGGGATAATAGGTACCATAGACATCTTTATAGTAGCTCACCAAAGTCAGCTTTGAGAGTTCCAGTAATTCCTCCAAATTTTACTGAAAAGTCACCAAAAATAAATGGATTTGAAGTGTTGAATAAATGTTTTGACAAAGCTTTCAAAAGGATGCCTGAGATATTTGCATTTGGTGAGGATGTCGGGCAAATAGGGGATGTTAATCAAGGGTTTGCTGGATTGCAAGAGAAGTATGGAATTGAACGTATTTTTGATGCAGGGATCAGAGAGTGGACTATCATGGGGCAGGCAATCGGAATGTCAATGAGAGGAATGCGACCAATTGCAGAGATTCAATATTTGGATTATTTAATTTATGGCTTAGAACCATTGACTGATGATCTGGCAACAATGCGTTGGAGAAGTAATAATTTACAGCAAGCTCCAGCAATTATTCGTACCAGAGGACATCGCTTGGAAGGTATTTGGCACGCAGGTTCCCCACTAGGTATGATCATTAATTCCTTGAGAGGAATGTACGTATTAACTCCTCGGAATATGACACAAGCTGCAGGTTTTTATAATACACTTTTGCAGTCAGATGATCCAGCTATAGTGATTGAATGTTTGAATGGGTATCGATTGAAAGAAACTTTGCCAGATAACATTGATAAGTTTACTGTCCCGTTGGGAGTTCCTGAAGTTTTACAAGAAGGAACAGATGTTACTCTAGTAACTTATGGATCATGTGTAAGGATTGCACAAGCAGGGATTGCACAACTGGAGAAACACAATATTTCGGTTGAGTTGATCGATGTGCAGACATTATTGCCATTTGATTTGGAGCATCAGATTGTAGAGTCTGTTAAAAAAACAAATCGAGTAGTCTTTTTAGATGAAGATTTCCCCGGTGGAGCAACTGCCTATATGATGCAAGAAGTTTTGGAAAAACAAGGAGGCTATCAATATTTAGATGCTCAGCCTCTGACAATTTCCGCTCGGCCAAATCGGTCTCCTTATGGTTCTGATGGAGATTATTTTTCCAAACCCAACGCTGAAGATATTTTTGAAGTTATATATAATATGATGCGAGAAGGAGAACCAAGTCGGTTTTTAAAAATAAGATAATTAAATAAATAAAATTTGATTGAAGTAGATGCTACCATTCCGAACGGTAGTATCT
>CAYGRM010000581.1:0-3075 GCA_964352225.1 uncultured Saprospiraceae bacterium
ACTTTGTTCCATAATGAGAACGCAAATACATTTTCAAAAGTTTTTTACGCAAAAATTCTTTTACAACTACTATAAAAATTATACTTGCAAAATAGTTCTAAAAATTCCGCAAATTTAACAAAATTAACTCGGTTGGATACTATCAAGAAAACTCTTTTTGTGGGGAAGGAATTCTACCATTTTCCAGAATTGGCATCTACCAATGATTATGCTATTGAACTATCATCAAAAAGCAAACCATCAGAAGGAACTGTCATTTCGACCTATAAACAGGTGCAAGGCAAAGGACAAGCTGGCAGTAAATGGGAAAGTGAGCCTGACAAAAACATCTCGATGTCTTTGATCTTACATCCGAAATTTGTGGCAGCGCGAGATCAATTTGTGTTAAATCAAGCAATTTCATTGGGTGTTTTAGATTTTGTGAAAAATTATATTAGTTCTGAGGCGAAAATAAAATGGTCAAATGATATCTATATTTCTGATAAAAAAATAGCGGGGATTTTGATCCAAAATTCTTTGTTTTCGAGAAATATTCAATCAAGTATAATGGGGGTTGGTATCAATATTAATCAAACAATTTTTAAAAGTGATGCGCCCAATCCTACTTCGCTAAAGTTGGAAACCGGGCAGAGTTTTAACCTTGATGAATTATTAGAAATGTTGTGCTGGAAAATCGAAATGCGTTACCTTCAATTGAAGACAAATGCTATCGAAAAAATCAAAGCAGAATATTTAGATAATCTGTATCGATATATGGAAGATGCGTTGTATCAAATTCCCGACGGGGAAGTGTTTCAAGGAAGAATTATTGGGATTGAGGAATTTGGGAAATTATTGATTGAGAGTAAAAGAGGGATTCAACATTTTGATACGAAGCAGGTGAAATTCATTATTTAAATTTTGAACCATATAAGACAAACCATAATGGGGATCTTATATGCTTTATATGGTTCAAAAATATCACACAATATTATTTTTTTAAAAAAATCGAAATGCGAAAAATAACAGCAGATTATATTTTCCCTATCACCTCAGATCCAATCAAAGAAGGTGTCATCACTCTCAACGACCATGGAAAAATCCTTTCCATCGACTCTCGAAAAAATCATGATCCTTCAACTTTAGAAATTCATCAAGGCGTCATCGTTCCTGGTTTTATCAATACCCATTGCCACCTCGAATTATCCCATATGAAAAATAAAGTGGCAACGGGAACCACCCTAATTCCATTTATTTCAAACGTGGTTAAATTTCGAGACATCCCACAAGAAGAAATTGATGCAGCCATCGAAGCAGCAGATCAAGAAATGTACGATGGAGGAATCGTAGCCGTCGGAGATATTTCCAATAAAACAGATACCGCTGCAACCAAAGCAAAAAGTCCCATTCGATATTACACCTTTGTAGAGATGTTTGACTTTTTGCAAGAGGCTTGGGCCGCAACTGAATTTGAAAAATACAAGGCTGTTTTTGATGGACAAAGTGATGATGGAGGAAATCAAAAAAGTGCCGTTCCGCACGCACCTTATTCCGTTTCCAAAAGTCTTTTTAAAAAAATAAATGAGTTGAATAATGACGATGGTACGGTCAGTATTCATAATCAAGAAACACCAGCAGAGAATGAGTTTTTTGAAAAAAAGACAGGTGGATTTATTGACTTTTTCGGTGGCTTCGGAATTCCGATTACAGATTGGCAACCGACCGGGAAGCCTTCTATTCATTACGCTCTAGAGAATATGAATCCAAAGTCACGAACTCTTTTTGTACATAATACGATGTGTACGGCTGACGATATTTCTGCTGCGCAAAATTGGAGTGATAAAGTGTATTGGGCAACTTGCGCGAATGCCAACTTATACATCGAGAATCGCTTACCAAACTATCAATTATTCATTGATGCCGATGCGAAAATGACGATTGGGACAGATAGTTTAACTTCCAATTGGCAGCTTTCGGTACTCGAGGAAATGAAAACAATCGCAAAATATCAATCCTATATTCCTTTTGAAACATTGATTCGTTGGGCGACTTTGAATGGGGCAGAGGCATTAGGTTTTGAAAAGGATTTGGGAAGTTTGGAAGTAGGAAAATCGCCAGGTTTAAATTTATTGAACCTGCCAGACGGACAGGCTGGTTTGGAAGATGACTTTTTGTTGAGTGAGAAAACGCAGGTGAAGCGATTATAAATTTTTAAAAAAATGAAGCGAAGTGACCAACACACACACACACACACACACACACACACACACACATTTTCATTCTAACTTAGTTATTGTCTTCATCATATTTTTTTGTTTTCTAGAATTATGGTTGCTGTCCTATGGAAGAAAGCAATTTGGGATAATGTGGAGTCCAGTCATTGTATTAATAAGTGGATTAATTGTGGGGATTGGATTTCTTATTTTTTTTAATGGAAAAAAAATAGAACTCCCTCCACGTAAATTTGATCGGAAACAAGTTGGGGCGATTTTTTTAGCCACATTTTTTGGCGTCTGGAAATGTGGAGATATGCTTCGAACTATAATTCGAGATTTCCCACTTGATTTTCATTACCCAGTAGGTTCAGATGGAATTCATCAAATTGGGATTATGGTGGAGCGATTCCGGAATGGTGTTTTTCCTTATTCAATTATTACTGAGTGGCCAGATTTGGAACCTTATTTATTTCCAACTTATTTACCCTTGACATGGATGCCTTATATAATTCCTGACATATTGGGTTTTGATTATCGTTGGATGGGATTTGCTATTTTGATAATTGGGTTTTTGTATTTTTTCTACAAAGTAATTCCATGGCATCGGAGTTGGGGAATTAATACATGCTTGTTGCTCCTTCCTTTTTTGTTTTTATATCTTTTTCTCAAAGAAGATACGCAGGGTATTTTTCGATTTTCGGTAGAAACGATGATTGCAGGATACTATCTGATTTTAGCAACAGCTCTTTTTTCTAAATCAAATTTAGTCCGTGGAGTGGCTTTGTTATTATGTGTGCTTTCGAGGTATTCTGTAGTACTTTGGGTGCCTTTATTTTTCTTTGTCATCTTATTTAAGGAGAAAAAAGCTAATCTATTTCAA
>CAYGRM010000582.1:0-3065 GCA_964352225.1 uncultured Saprospiraceae bacterium
TTAAGTCCTTGTTCTTAAATCGATATTCAAAAAACACTTGCGCGTTTTCCCTGCCCCCCGCCCCGCCAGCGGGGGAGATAGTGAGTACTTCCAAAATAATATTCTGCCAAAAAATATCATCTAACCTTTTTAGACCAGACTCATAGAAGTAAGGTAAAAATAAAAAAATTGCCCACGTTTTTTAATTAAAAAACGCAGGCAACACCAAAATATATTTCTTTTTAAAGAAAGAAATTATTCTTTCCCTCCATCTAATTTATCTTGGTAAATTTTCAAGGCAGACCAATCTCCTTCGGCTGCCATTTTCGCTTGTTTAGGCCAAGTTCCCGGATTAGCTAATGTATATCGAGAACCCGCAGCATCGAGGATGACTTGAATTTCTGCTGGTTGAGATTCAGCTAATTTTTTCCAAGTTTTGATTCCTCCTTCTTTCAGCAAGCCTTCAATTTTAGGGCCGATTCCTTCGATCACCTTCAGGTCATTTTGTTTTACCTTGGCAAAACCTAGGAATTTAAAATAAAGTTTTTCCACTTTCGAATCACTTTCTTTTCCATCAGGACTACCGAGTACTTTTTGCAAACTCACTAATTTTGCCCAATCATCTTGAGTAGCCAATTCTGCTTGTTCAGCCCATGAAGAAGGATCATGCATTTTATATCGAGGGCCAGCATCTTCTAAAATTTCTCTTAATCGCGTATTACTTGTTTGAGATAATTCTTTCCAATTATTAATCCCTTCCGCTTTCAAGACTCCTTCAATCTTTGGGCCAATACCTTCGACAATTTGTAAATTACTTTCCGCAAAAGCTATTGCATATCCTGAGCTCTGTCCGCTAATACCTTGCTTCTTATTGTCATTATCTTCTTTTTTACCTTTGCTCTTTTTCTTTTTGTTTTGATTCTTTTTTTTCTTCTTCTTCTTCTTGTTCTTTTTCTTTTTTCTTTTCCCTTCACCTGGCGAAGATTCATCTTCTGTTGGACGTGATGCAAGTAGTAATTCTAATTCTGAAATCCGAGCTTGAAGCCCTTCCCTTTCTGCCGAAAAATCCTCAACACTTGCCTCTCCACTTCCTACAAGATTCATTTCGAGATCACCATAGTTGGCTTTAAGGTTAGCATAATCTGCTTCCATTTTGGTATTCAATTCGTAGGACAATGCCAATTTCTTTTCCAGATCAGCAATTCGAGCATGTTGATCTTCCAACGCCTGAATGTGCTCGGCAGAAGGTGTTTCTCCTGATTCGTTATCATTAGTACTATCCTCCAATTGAGTTTGCATTTCGGTAAACTTACTTTTCAACAAAGCGTAATCATCTTGTAATTTTAAGTTCGTATTTCGAGAAGTCTCCAATTGTGATTCCAAATCGGAAATATGATTTTCCCATTTGGCAACATCTACCTCACCGCCTCCTCCTTTCGATTCAAGATCATCATACTTATCTGCCATGGCTTGGAAACGCAACTCTGAATCGGCTAATTTTGATTTAATCGTAGCAAATTCTCCACTAATTTTTTCTTGATCATATTTTGCTTGCTTCAAGTCTGATTCTGTATCGATAAATTTCTTTTTCCAATTTTTAATATCGCCGTGCAATCCATTCACTTCGTTACGAAGATTACTCCCCTTTGTCCAGTCCCATAATAACCAACCTAAAATCCATGCACCTAATAAAAGTGGAATCAGCCACCAAGAGCAATTTGGGCACCAAGAAAAAACTCCTAAATATATTGATAAAGTCATTGTTTGTTTTTTTTGATTCTTAAAAAAACTTGTGTTTTAATCCATGTTAAAATTGACCACAAGTATTGTTTAAAAAAGATTTTTTTAAATGATAAAAAGTAGTAAACCTGGTTAATATCTTACTTCAATACGATTTCCACTCTCCTATTTTTGTGCTCACCTTCGCGAGTTCGATTAGAAGCAATTGGATATCTCTCCCCTTTGGAGTCGACTGAAATTTTGCTTCTATCTGCTCCAAATTTTACTAATAAATTTCGAATCTTAATCGCTCGCTGCAATCCTAAATCATAATTATATAAAGGATCACCGGTGCTATCGGTATGGCCAACGATTAAAGCAGTTTTACCAGTTTGTTGAAGATGTTCCGCTAATTCAGGCAAGTAATCACCCATCTCTTTATTATCTTCTTTGTCTGAAGAATTGAAAGGAAAATTAATCGTAATATTATTTATGTCAAATTCTCGGATGGTCGTCTCATCCACTTTCGATCTTGATACCCAATTGAATTCCGCAGCTTCGAAAGGATTAGACTCTGCACTATCAATATCATCGACTAGTTTACTATTGATGATAATCCGATCTTCAGGAATAAAATCTTTGAACATTTTTCTTAATTCGTCGGCTCGTGCCATTCCCATATTTTCGAAATTATCAGGAACTACTTCATCGGCAAAATAGTAACCTGTAATTTGTAAATCTTTATCTTCTTCCAATTGATCAGCAATATCGGTTTGATATTGATCAAATCCATCAGAAGTAATTGGTGTTGGATCTGACCAATTAAACGTGAGTGGTCCGAGGTTTGCATTTGGATTGGACAAAAGATCGTCATCGGGTGGATCATCCACAGGAGGTAATACCGCAACAGTATTTTCCCCACCGCTACATATACCTATAATTTTGTGGGAGTATAACCAATGCCCTACGACAAAATAGAGCAAGGTAAAAATCAATAAAAAGATGGCTCTTAAACTCATAGTTTTGTTTTAATAAAAAAAGGGTGAATAATTTTCGATGTCAGACATTTTGCGACTGACGTTTTTCATTTCTTAACTCAACTTCTATCACAAAAATTTCGATTGAATTTTTTTTGATCTAGCTAATTTAAAAAATTAAACCGAAAATCGAAGTCTTTTTGAAAAATAGAAAATCAAACCTTAGCGATCGTAATTCAACCAAAACATTGATTAAATGCTAAAGAAAAGCAACGTTATTTATAGTTTTTACGTTTGATTAAGTTCTAAGGAACCAATCATCAACTGTTTTTAATAAATATCAAAATCACGTTTAAATGAAAATTTTAGTTATCGGTGGAGGAAATATGG
>CAYGRM010000583.1:0-3060 GCA_964352225.1 uncultured Saprospiraceae bacterium
TCTTTTAAAAAGAAAGCGATGGAAATTGGAATTAAAAATGCTACTGGTGATTTGATTATTTCTACTGATGCCGATTGCCTTGTGCCTGAGAACTGGCTCAATTACATAGTCTCTTTTTATGAAAATCCTAGCGACCGGGCAGGTGGAGAAAAGTATAAATTTATTGCTGCCCCTGTTAATTTTCATGAAGAGAATTCTTTATTTGAAAAATTTCAATCTCTAGATTTCATCGGAATGATGGGAGTGACTGGCGCTGGAATTCATGGACGATTTATGAATATGTGCAATGGGGCGAATTTAGCTTATGAAAAAAAAGCATTTGATGAGGTAGATGGGTTCAATGGAATTGATAAAATTGCATCTGGTGACGATATGCTCTTATTACAGAAAATGGCCAAACGTTTCCCCCATCAAATTGGTTTTCTCAAAAATAAGAATGCAACTGTTTTAACGAAAGCAAAACCCGACCTAGAATCTTTTGTTCAACAAAGAATTCGTTGGGCTTCCAAATCTGGCAACTATCAAGAGCTTCAAATCCTTATAATTTTAGCTTTAGTTTTTTTCTTTTGTGTAAGTATAGTTTTGAATTTTTTCTTGCTTCCATTCTTTTTTGCGGAAATAGGTTGGGTATTTTTGACTCAACTTCTAATCAAAACGGTGGTTGATTTTTTCTACCTCAGAGACCTAGCTAGTTTTTTTCAGAGAGAAGATTTGATGAAAACATTTTTCTCCTCACAGATTTTTCACATCATTTATATTTTTGTAATTGGATTGTTAGGAAACTTGGTAAAGGAGTATCATTGGAAAGGGCGAAAGGTAAAATAGGACGTATCGAATATCGATTTCAGCACAAGGATTTATGATTGCTCAATATTCGTTATTCAAAAAAAAGCGGTGTTAGCGCTTCGATCGCTAACACCGCTAGGTATTCATTTAAAAATATTATTTCTTAAATATCAATTTTTGCATACTTCGCATTCGCTTCAATAAATGCTCGACGAGGTGGTACCTCATCTCCCATCAACATTGAGAATACTCGATCTGCCTCCACCGCATCTTCAACTTGAACTTGACGCAAAGTACGACCTTCAGGATCCATTGTTGTTTCCCAAAGTTGCACATCATTCATCTCTCCCAAACCTTTGTATCGTTGAATTTTTACAGAGCTATCAGCTTCACCTTTTGAATAAAAGCTAACTGCCTCTTGTCGTTCTTCTTCGCTCCAGCAATATCTAAATTGCTTTCCTTTTCGAACTTGATAAAGCGGTGGCGCAGCAATGTAGATAAATCCTTGATCCACTAACGGGCGCATATATCTAAAAAAGAAAGTCAAAATTAAAGTTACGATATGACTACCATCCACATCGGCGTCACACATGATGACTATCTTATGGTATCTCAATTTTTCGATATTCAAAATTTTCTCGTCATCCTTCTCTTCAATCGAAACCCCTAAAGCGGTAAACATATTTTTGATCTCCTCATTTTCGTAGATTCGATATTCGAGTGCTTTTTCTACATTCAAAATCTTACCTCGAAGTGGAAGAATCGCTTGAAATTTCCGATCACGACCTTGCTTGGCAGTACCTCCCGCCGAATCTCCCTCAACTAAAAATATTTCACTTTCTGCAGGATCTTTCGAAGAACAATCTGACAACTTTCCTGGCAAACCACTCCCCGTCAAAACATTTTTCCGTTGAACCATTTCCCTTGCTTTCCGAGCTGCATTTCTAGCAGTTGCTGCAAGGATTACTTTGTCCATAATTCTTTTTGCTTGCTTTGGATTTTCCTCCAAGTAGCTTTTCAAAATGTCTCCTACCAAACGAGAAACAATTCCATTCACTTCTGAATTTCCAAGTTCTCCTTTCGTCTGCCCTTTGAATTGTGGTTCTGGAACTTTTACCGAAACAATAGCAGTCAATCCTTCTCTAAAATCTTCTCCTGCAATGGAGAATTTTATTTTTTTGAAAAATCCGTTATCATCTCCATATTGTTTGAAAACTCGATTTACCGCTCTTCGGAATCCACTTACGTGCGTTCCACCTTCTCGAGTATTAATATTATTGACATAAGAAAAAATAGATTCTGCATAAGAAGTATTGTAAGTCATTGCAACTTCAACTTCTACGTTATCTTCTTTTCCAGTAACATAAATTGGCGTGTCAATTAATCTCTGACGATTTGCATCTAGATATACTACGAACTCTTGCAAACCACCTTCCGAGTGAAAAGTTTCTGTTTTAAAACTTCCGTCATCTTCCTTTTTTCTCTCATCCGTCAAGGTCAAAGTCAACCCTTTATTCAAGAAAGCTAATTCTCGAATTCTCCCAGCTAAAGTTTCGTATTTATAATTGCCTTCTTCAAAGATTTCCTCGAAGTCAGGATGGAAAGTAATATGAGTTCCAGTTACCGTTGTTTTACCAATAACTTTTACATCGCCTTGAGGTTTTCCACGCTTATATTCTTGCTCATAAACCTGTCCTTCTCGATGTACCTCAGCTCGCAAGTAAGAAGACAATGCATTTACACATGAAACCCCTACACCGTGCAATCCACCTGATACTTTATAAGTGTCTTTATCGAACTTTCCACCGGCATGCAAAACAGTCATAACGACCTCCAAAGCAGATTTTTGCAACTTTTTGTGCATACCTGTTGGAATCCCCCTTCCGTTGTCTTTTACCGTAATAGAATTATCAGGATGAACGATGGTATGAATATGAGAACAATGTCCTGCCAAATGCTCATCAATTGAGTTATCAATCACCTCCCACACTAAGTGGTGAAGCCCTTTAGTATCGGTACTTCCGATGTACATTCCGGGTCTTTTACGTACTGCTTCTAACCCTTCTAAAGCGGTAATATTTCCCGCATCATAATTGCCTTTTTGAGGCACTAAATGATCTTTATTTTCTTCTGTATTCATAGCGGCAAAAATACGAAAAATAGTTCGTTTTTTAAAGTGATTTTTAAAATAGTATACGCAAAAAATGGATAAAATTGAAAGTATTTTTTTATAAAAAAATAACCGGTTGACATGAAAAAAAATTACAATTGTTG
>CAYGRM010000584.1:0-3055 GCA_964352225.1 uncultured Saprospiraceae bacterium
ATAAATTACTGATTATCAAAAATTTATATCAAAATAACTTTTTGATAAATTGTGATCTTTTACTAGATGAAAATATTCATCGGAAGGTTGCCTTTAACTTTTGGAAAATTAATTACGTTTTGCTGCTAAAAGGTATAATACTGCCATCCGAATAGCTACCCCATTTTCAACTTGTTGCAAGATGATTGACTGATCAGAATCTGCAACGTCGCTAGTTAATTCTACGCCACGGTTGATTGGCCCAGGATGCATAATAATCACATCACTATTTAGGTTGTCGAGCATTTCTTTATTGATACCAAAATATTGAGTGTATTCTCGAATGGAGGGAAAGTATTTAATGTCTTGGCGCTCTAACTGAATCCTTAATACATTGGCAACATCACACCACTCCAAGGCTTTTCGAATATCATATTCCACTCCAATATTTAATTGATCAATATATTTAGGAATGAGCGTTGGTGGCCCACAGACCTTGACCTTTGCACCTAGTTTTTGTAAACAAAAAATATTGCTCAAGGCTACTCTCGAGTGTAAAATATCTCCAACGATAACTATTTTTTTTCCACGTAAATCATCGCCCAACTTTTCTCTCATGGAAAAGGCATCGAGCAAGGCCTGAGTTGGGTGCTCATGTGTTCCGTCACCAGCATTTATAATATTTGCATTAATATGTTTCGCCAAAAATGCTGGAGCTCCAGGAGCAGGATGTCGCATTACCACCATGTCCACTTTCATGGATAAAATATTATTGACAGTATCGAGTAAAGTTTCTCCTTTTTTGACGGAGGAAGATGAAGCAGAAAAATTAACGGTATCAGCAGAGAGTCTTTTTTCAGCTAATTCAAATGAAATTCGAGTACGAGTAGAATTTTCAAAAAATAAATTGGCAACTGTTACGTCCCGAAGAGATGGAACTTTTTTGATCGGTCGGTTGATGACTTCTTTAAAATTTTCAGCAGTTTCAAAAATCAATTGAATATCTTGCAGGGTAAGATATTTAATTCCCAAGACATGTTTGGTACTGAGTTCTTTCTGAGTCATAATCTTGTTTTTGAGACAGCGAAGCGGTCTACTTTTTATATTTATCTTCTTTCTTTGCGTATAATATAATCTTGTCATTCCCCGATTCTTCTTTCCATTGAACTTCTACATAGGCTTCATCTACAGCGTCCACTACCACTCCTGTATAATCAGATTGAATAGGTAAATCACGATTAAATCTTCGGTCTACTAATGCCACTAATTCAACTTGTTTTGGACGGCCATAATGATTTAGAGCAGTCATGGCTGCTTGAATCGTTCGACCACTATATAAAACATCATCAATCAGGATTACCTTTTTATCTTCTACTAAAAAATTCATTTCGATAGGATCAGCTGAAAGTGGTTTTGCTCGAGTTCGAAAATCATCTCGATAAAATGTTATATCGAGTTTTCCATATTCTATATTTTTTAGCTTAAGAATAGAGGTTAGCCGGTTATAAATCCGATCTGCTAACAAGACCCCACGAGGTTGGACTCCGATGATACAGGTATTGTCAAAACGATCATATACCTCGATCAATTGATGGCAAAGCCTTTCAATAGTAAGCTCAAATCGTTTATTTTCTAATATCGTTTTACCTTTTTTCATCTTGGGCAAATATAGTGTTTTTGTTTTTAGTTAAATATTATTTTTATCTCATTTTCCTTTCTTTCCTTCTTTCATCATTTCGATGGCTTTGTTCAATCTTCATAATCGAGTTTCCTCTTTTTTAGCACCCTCGATCCATTGAACATATTCCTTTTGATGGGTGTAGGAAAGTAATTGAAAAAAAGCTTTTTCTTTTGGATTTTCATCCAACAATTTTAGCAAATCTGATGGAATAGTTATCACTCGGGGAACAGTATCTTCTTGTAATTCGACCTTAACAATATCGCCAACAGTTTTTCCAATTTTTTCTCGAATATCCTTTCTTATCAAAAGTAAATGATCTGGTGAACCCATTCTGACAAGTGAGCCTTGGTAGATTTCGGATTCTATTTTGGCAATAATTTTTACTCGTTTCTTACCATATTCCTTTTCCACATCAAATGGAACTATTATATACATTCCACCGCTATGATTAGAAAGAATTTCAGCAGAAAATTTTCTTTTTCCCATTTATCTATTTTTCGTCAAGTTTAAAACTTTATCAAAAATTCGTTCTAAGATTCTTCGATCCTCGGTGATAATATTTCCAGTTCCAGCCATTTCTTGTTGGAAGGGTATATACTTTCCATAAGTAGTAATTAAACTATCGGGCATTTTTAGTTCTAATAGATAAAACCCATCCTGAGGTAAAATTGATTTACTTTTGACGGTTGCTTTCACTACTCCAAATTCTTGATAAGGGTATCCATCCAGTCGAACATTTATCACAAAACCTTCCTCCACCTTCCCATTATTGGCAGCAGGTAACTGTGCCTTTCCAATCATCTCACCTACTCCACCTTGCGGCACGATGGTCATTATTTCTTCTCCATTTTTTAAAAACTGATTCTGATTAATCACTTTCGGAAAAGCAGCTTGACCATTCATTGGAGAAATTATTAGATACTTCTGTTTCCAATTTTCAATCTCGCTTAATAAAATGCCGATTTGTTCTTTGAGAGATATTGATTTTTCATTTTTGCCATCGCGCCGATTTTCATTTAGATTGATAATGGTTAATTCAAGGTTTTTTACTCTCATTTTGTTATCCAAATAATCCGTTTGCATTCTTTCGAGTTCTCTCTCATTACGAAGGACTTCAGCTTTGGCATCTTCTACATCCTTAATGCTTACCGCTTTTTCGTCAAATAGCTGAAGCATTCGTTGGCGATTTGAAATGGCTAAATCAATCGCACCTTGGATCGTAATTTCTTGTTTTTTGATGGAAGCATTTTTTCGTCCCAAATATCTAATTTGGGATTTGAGGGCTTTAATTTTTTTAACTAACTCATTTTTATTTTCGAAAAAATTAAAGTCGTTGAGGTTCTGAGTCAAGTTAGAATAAGTGGATTGTAATTCTCCTAATTCTAAATATAATGG
>CAYGRM010000585.1:0-3053 GCA_964352225.1 uncultured Saprospiraceae bacterium
GACTAATAACTCATTAACCAATAACTTAATAACCAAATGAAATCATCTAGAGCCAATATTCATTTTTCAAAAAAGCTCTCCAGGAAGTAAATCCTTGGAGAGCTTTTTTGAAAAAAATTAGAAAAACGAAATAGGAAATCCGTTTTATAATTTCATCACCCGTTTTACCACAGAGCCATTGTCAGTTACGATTCGCAACAAATACATTCCGCTACTCCAACTTTTTTGCATTGGCACAGCAAATAAATGATTTCCTTCAGAGAGCGTACCTTTACTTTGACTCATGATTTTTTGACCATGAAGTGTATGCATTTCGATGATGACATTTTCGGTTTTTCCTAAATCAAATTCAATATTTAAGTATTCTTGAAACGGATTTGGAAAAGCTTTAAAGTTAAAAATATCACTTCCTGCTAATTCAGAAACATTAGTTTCGCATTCTGTTGTGAATGTAGTAGTAGTATACCCACTCAACGAAATTTCACAAATTGACCGTATTTCTAACTCATAATCAGTACATGGTTTCATTCCTGAGAATTCAAATTCAAGTTCCGTTGTGGAAGCAGAAGTCCAATCAACTGTTCCAAGTTCTCGATATCGAACTTCGTAACTAATGGTATTAAACGGGCCAGCCCAGGCTGCATTTACTCCATATAATTGTGGCGTGACAACTAGTTGATCAGGCTTGCCACAAGGAATTCCGGGAATAAAAAATGCAGTTACTACATCTTCCATTTCCATCGCCACTTCAATTGCTGTAGCAAATTCATCAGGACCAAATGATTGATTAGCTACTTCCCAATGATCAAATAACCAATTGACTGCAGGAGCAGCTTCCAAGGCAACGTCAATTCCTCCAAAATAATCACCTACGTATGGAAACTGGTTAGGAATAAAAGTGTTGACTTTTACTTTGTTAGGCGAATTGGCAGGTTCAATATTTACAGTCAAAGGATACGGGCCAGTCACATCATAACAATCAACAATTCCTTGGTCGATATTATCACAACGAGTTAAAATAAAATCTTTCATAGTTTGGACATTATCAAGCCAATCATCGTAAGAATCTCCACCATTGCCCCAGCGGTCGATATGTCTAGTCATTTCAGGTTCGATAACCGCAACCATGCTATCAACCAATCCAATCATAAAATCACAAGCGAAAAAGGAATTATTCATATCTGCATATCGATTAATATACAACTGCCTGAAATCTTCATTTTCGTAAAGACGGGTAAATATTTCAATATGACCTTCAAAATCAGAACCAATCAATTCAACATTACAAGGATCAGCATTTGCGGAAGTATTCGGTACGCCAGTATAATTGATATAATGACCAAAAGTCGCATCTTCATCCCATAGGATATATCTCCATTTTTGAGCTCCACCATCAGGGTTTCGACCTCGCCACCAAGCTGTGTTCCAATTGAGCCAATCTGCACTAACGATGTGGGCATGTAATAAAACATAATCGATAAGACTCAAAACTTCCAATTGATTTTCGACAAAGGCATAATTAGCAGCATCAGTCATATCATTGTTAAATACGAAATCTCGCATCGTATCCCAATCATCTCTACTTCCATATTCTTCCCAAGTTCCACCCCATGTTTTGATAAAATCAATCCATTGTTTTCCTTGATCGTAATAGTAATTAGTAAAATCGTGATCGTCTACTTTTTCACGCATGTCATAAACTCCCCAGTATTCTCCATTAACGTAGACGACGCAAAATTTTGAAGTTCGTTCGTCCATTTCCATATCAGCTAATTGTGATAGAGTGTGAACGTATGCATCTCGAATATGAGCACCATTTTGTGATTGGTAATTATCATTGGCAGCTGCTTTGAAGATTAATCTTTGGTATTCTGTTCGATCCTTTTGTGCAAAAATTTGTCCCGATACATCATCATCATAACCAGTTTGATCTCGCATGATCCAGTCAAATCCTCTTTGTGCATAAGCCCATGAATCATTTCCATGTTTATTGTATTCTCCTTGCCCTTCGTCAACTTCATTTCCATCTTCATCAAATAATTCAAAATAACCTAATGGTGCAGCTTGATTACCACCTAATAAGCTATTTATTGCTTGTCCACCTGATACAGAAACTACAGGAACAGTATGATTTTCATCTATGAAATAAGTATTGGTAGTAATAAAGCTAGGGAGTATATTCGAATTGTTACTAAAAGCAGTTGCTCTCAGAACGGTTGTGCTCGTAATGCTAATTTCACTTGAGTAAACTGAAGAAGTATTCGATGGACGACTCCCATCAGTTGTATACCTAACAGTTGTGTTAGCTGGTACAGTAATACTGACATTTACTTGACCGGAATAAAATCCTGCTGTTTGTGAAAAAACTGGTTTCTCAGCATAACTTTCGTAGATAGTCCCATTAGTATTGCCTGGAGTAGGATTGATACTAACTCCCCAATTACCATTAGCATCTTTTCCATAAGAATGATGGATTTGATTTGGAATAGTGATTTCATTAAAATCTATCACGGTACCACTTGGATCAGCAAAAACGATGTCTTCACTATTTCTAGTTTGAGTAATCCGAAAACTAGTATGTAAAGCTCCTGCAAATTCTCCATCTAAACCTGAGCACCAAAATATTAAATAATCACCTGCACCAATAGTAGTTCCAGCAGGAATTTCCCATTTATCAGGATTTCCTAACCTGTCACTTAAAAAATAACCACTTAGATCAACTGCCGAACTCCCTTGATTATGTAATTCGACCCAGTCATCATTATTATCATTAAAACTGGTAAAATCTCCTTGGTTAGCCGCTGAAAACTCACTAATGACGACTTGTGCTTGAAGGTTTATTCCTAAAAATAGTAGAATAAGGAAGGAAAATAAATTTAAGAATTTTTGAAAAGAATGTAATTTATGGGTCATATTGAAATAGGTTTTATTCATCAAATATTAATCATGTAATATTAATAAAAAACCTACAGAAAATTTTCCTCATGAATACGTTAAAATAAGATTTGTCGTACGATGCGCATTGAGGAATGTTCGTTCGAATAGGGAGTGAT
>CAYGRM010000586.1:0-3038 GCA_964352225.1 uncultured Saprospiraceae bacterium
CATGTATTTGCTAGATGTTATTTACATAATTTGTTTTTATAGCTTGCAGGTAACGGTTTGTGTATGGTTAGTTGCGTTGGCAAGAACTAAGTTAGTAAAAGAAAACAAACCAGAGGAAAATCCGTAGGATTTTCCGAGTACACACAGAACCAGCAATTAATTATACACGTTGTTCTCTACAGGTTTTTATTCATTTATTATTTCAATCGCTTTTTCTAATAATTCGTCTCTTCCTTGTTTTATTCCTTCTATAGTAGGTTTAACTTCAATATCTGGAATTATACCAACTCTTTGGGTTTCTCTACCATCTGGATAATAAATACCGTTGCCTGAAATTCTGGTTAATAATCCACCGGGTAAATATATTGACGAAACGCTTCCATCTGCTCCAGCTGTAGTACTTCCAATAACTGTAGTATTATCTCCTGCTCTGAATGCCATTGTAGTAAATTCTGCTTGGCTTTGCGAAAATTCATTAACTAATATTACCAACTTGCCTTTATAAGTTATATCGTCATTTATAATGTTCAAAGGGTCTGTGAAGGTAAATTCTCCAGGATTATCTTTATTAAACTTTGCGATTTTAACGAATGGAGTTGATGAAGAAACAAAATAGGAGCCTAATATATAAGGAACAAATGTTGAAGGGTAGTTTCTTATGTCAATAATAATTCCCTTAGTGTTTTTAAAAGCTTCTTTTATTATTGGAATATCTTCCTTTTTAATTGACTCTAAAGTAACGTAACCAATATTTTTATTTAAAAGTCTATAACATTTTTCATTTGTCCATTTGTACCATTCCATATTTAATTTATCTTTAAAATAAAGTGGTAAATTCTGTTGGCTTTTTTTATTATTTGAAATATAATTAATGTCAATACTTTCTTTATTAGAGCGTAAAATATCGTTAGAAATGTCTCTTAATTTTACAGTTTCATTAGATGCTGGGTAATAAGGTTTAATGCTATCTATTATTTGCTTTATAGGCTTACTGTTAATGTGTGTTATTATATCTCCGACTTCAATTGCGGATGCTTTTTTTAATTCTGGATTATAGTAGTCTGTAACTACTAATTGGTTTTCTATAAACTGAACTTTAAAAGGTGGATAAAACTCCCCTTTTCTATTATTTACATTAGTAAAACCTACTGATGTAGTAGCATGGGTGTCATTTATGTCGCTTATTAGCAAAATAGAATTTTGTTCATATTCCAATCTGTTTTTAGAATTGATAAATTTCGGAATATATTCTTTTAAAACTCCGCTCCAGTTTTTATCTGTCAAATGTTTGTACGGAAAAAAATAATGAATAATATTCCAATATCTGTAAAGAGCTAATAGTTTAAATCCGCTATCATCATAAGACCAAGAATAATAGTGGTTTTCATTTAAAAATTTCGGATTACCAGCATAATTGATATCAATATAAAAATGTTCTCCTTGATATCTATTCTGATAGATATTATTCAAATAATTTTTTAATTCTGAACTAAGAACAAAATCATTAAACCATGACATATCTGGTTTTATAAATTCCTTTGATGGAGTTGCTTTACATTTTATGCATTCCTCAATTTCTCCATAATTTTTAATCCAATTAAGAAGTACTTGATTTCTTTCATGTTTATTCTTTGTTTCTAGGTATTTGGGAAGCATGCGGAAAAGTTCAAAATCCCAATTGTAATTTCCTTTACCGACTTCAGGATGATTATATTTTAATAACCCCCAGATTTTGCCTAATAATTCTAAATTGTTAATTAGTTCTTCATTAAGTTCAGGAAATTCAACTTTAGAATTCAAATCAAATTCCTTGTCTAAAGTTGCTTTGTAAATTGGTTTTTCTTTTTCTTTAAAAGTTTGAATATCCTTACCGTCTATTGTTAAAACAAAATCATCAAACCATGCTTCTCCTTTGCCAGTCATAATTCCTGCCACTATAATGTTTTCTGCATCTTTAGGATATGGTAATGTAATTGAATATTTCTGCCAATCTTTTGTGCCATGGATATTTTGATTCTCCATATTATCAAATGCTAATACTTCTCTATTTCCATCTATTCTTAACATAATCCCGCTAAACCCATCTTCAACATTTTTTATTTTCATATAGCCTTCAAGTTGAATAGATTTACCTTCGTAATTGGCAGGAACATTATAGGCTATACATCCGAAGGAATCATTATTTTCTTTCGAATTAATCTTTGAAGCATATTTCCCAGAATGGACATTAACACTATCAATTCCTAAGGTGTAATCTCCCCATTCAAACCAACCTTTTGGAAACATTAATAATGAATCATAAGTTTCGAAATCCAAATTGAATTTCTTTTTTGTTTGAGAAGTACAGTTAATACAAAAAAGTGATAGTATAATTAAAATCGTTTGTTTCATGGTTGTTTTAACTTGTAGAGAACGTGTTCGTGTAATGGCTAGTTGCGTTGGCGAGAACTAAGTTAGCAAAAAGAAACGAACCATTAGGAAAATCCGCAGGATTTTCCGAGTACGCACAGACCAAGCAATTAGTTATACACGTTGTTGTACACTGGCTTTTTATTCAGTTATATATTCAAATATTATCTTCGGGTTTAAAGATTCAGATTCCGACTTTTGCTTAAAGATATTTAACTTTTTATTGTATTTAATTGTCAAAGTGTCAAAGCTTTTCCACTCAAAATTTACATCTTTTGGCTTTATAAATCCAGCACTTGCTACAAAGATAGGTTCAGGCTCAATTTTTTCCTCAGAATTACAATCAGTAGCGTAAATATGAATAGACCTATTCGAAGTTGCATTTCCAGTCATTTCAGTCATTTTTACTTTCCGCAAACCTTCGTAATCGCATTCCACTTTTAATTCCGTTTCGGTTGGTTCGTCGAAAATCTCAAAATTGGCCAACAAAACGAAAAATCCGATTATGGCCATAATTACCAGTAATAAAATTCCAATCAGTATCTTTTTTATCAATTTGAGTTCGGTTTTTAGCTTGTGTACAACGTGTTCGTGTAATGATTAGTTACGGAAAAGGACGCGAGTCATTT
>CAYGRM010000587.1:0-3034 GCA_964352225.1 uncultured Saprospiraceae bacterium
ATATGATAAAAATCTTAATTTAAACATTCATTAGTTTGGAATAACCATAGAAAACTCAGATTTTCACAGATAGTAATTAATCTGTGAAAATCTGAGTAATCTGTGGTGAGTTTTTCAAAGTATCACTTATCTTAATTATAGTATAATTTGCACTTAAGTCCTTTTGTTCATTCACCTATCTTCTAAATTTGGTGACCCAATAAACTCACTTCGCTCCTTTTTTGGGCTGCCGACTGAAGTCAGCAGCTACATTTTATCTTACCTTTCTAAACCTTCATCCTACTTTTCTGTTAATTGATCGGAAACTTTAAAAACTCAGGAAACTTTTTACCCAAAAAAAGTTTCCATTATATAAAAAAGGGATACATTTGTTCTCCGAAACAAAGCTTAACAGAATATAATTAATGCAATTAGACAATAGGATACTCACTAAGGCTGAAAGTCTTTTTTTCAAATATGGAGTCAAAAGCATCAGCATGGATGATTTATCTAGGGAACTAGGTATCTCAAAAAAGACGCTGTACCAATCTGTAGAAAATAAAAGAGAGTTGGTCATGCAGGTTTTTCAAAACCATGCCCAAAAAGAATTGGATGCCGTTATTGATATTCGAAGAGACGCAGCAGATGCCATCGACGAAATGATCGAAGTAGCAAAATATATTATTCCTACACTTCGTCAAATTACCCCAATGCTCATTTTTGATATGCAGAAATATTATCGAGATGTGTGGCAAATGATGGAAACTTATAATCAGCAAGAAATTTTTAAATTAATCAAAGAGAACATCGAAAGAGGCATCAAAGAAGGGGTTTATCGTGAAGAATTTCACTCTGAGATTATTGCAAAATTATACGTTGGAAAAACGATGGTCGTGATCGACGAAGACATTTTTCCACTAAAAGAATACAACAAAGAAAATTTATTTAAAGAACACATTCAATATCACATTCGAGGAATTGCTACCTCGAAGGGATTGAAATTACTCGAAAAACATTTTAAAAAGTTATCATGAAAAACAACTTTATTTTGCTTTTGCTTTCACTTTTTAGTATCTCAGCGAGTGCTCAAGACGCAAAATCATTTACCCTCGATGAAGCAATCGCCTATGCACTTGCCAATAGCTTCGATGTAAAAAATGCACATATTGTAATAGCCGATGCAGATCAATTAATCAAAGAGAACAAAGCTATTGGAATGCCTCAAGTTTCTGCTAGTTTGGGATATAGCTATTCCTTAAAGTTACCTGAAACGGTTGTCCCTGCTGGATTATTTACAGGTATGCCTATTGATGGAGAGTTTGAAAAGCTCCCTGCCTTTGGTGCAAAAAATAGAATCACAGCAAGTGTTGATGCATCATTCTTAGTTTTTGACTACAGTTATTTGACTGCTCTAAAAGCAGCTAGAACGGCAAAAAGCATGGCTTTTTTTCAAAAAGAACAGACTGAAGACATGGTTAAAAACCAAGTTCGACAGGCTTACTTACCACCTCTAATTTTAGAAGAAAGTAAGAAGACTTTGCAAAAAAATATTATTAACCTTGAAGAACTCTTTTTTGAAACTAAGGAGTTATATAAGGCTGGTTTTGTGGAACAATTAGATGTGGATAGATTAGAATTATCGTTGGCTAATTTGAAGACAGAGATCAATAATTTAGATCGCCAAAAGGAATTGGTATACAATGTTTTAAAAATGACCATGAATTATCCATCTGACCAACCAATTGTTATCTCTGATGATATCAATCGATTATTAGTAGACGCTGCTCCAGAAGATTTGGAAGGAAATATTAATTATTCTACTCGATCTGAATATAGAGTTGCTCAACAAGGACAGATTCTTCAGGATTTAAATGTTAGTTACATCAAATCTACCTATTATCCCAACTTAGTTTCATTTGCTCAATACCAACAAACGGGACAGAGTGGAAAATTCTTCCAAGAAAACCTTTGGACTGATTTGGGAATTGTTGGAATGAGTGTGAATATTCCTATCTATTCAGGTGGTGCAAAAAGAGCAAAACTCCAACGAGCTAAACTTGATTTAGAAAAAACTAATAACCAGATTCGATCTTTAGAAAGAGTGATTTGGATGGAAATTGGAAATGCTAGAATTGCTTACAAAAATGCATTTCAACGTGTCGAAGATCAACAAAAAAATCTTGCTTTAGCACAACGAATTTATGATACGACACAAATCAAATATAAGGAAGGTGTTGGTTCAAGTTTGGAAATCACCCAAGCAGAACAAGCACTTTTTCAATCGCAACAAAATGTCATTCAGGCAAGGTATGAACTTTTGTTAGCGAAAGTAGATTTAGATAAAGCCTTAGGAAAATAACTCTCTGCCTCCCAATAACTTGGGAGAACGATGAAAAATAATTCAAGGAAACTATTTAAAGTTGTCCTTTCAATAAAAAATAAAATAAAAAATTCTCCAATGAAATACCTTTTAAGCATCCTCATTTTTGCAAGTCTATTTTTAGCAAGTTGCCAACAAGCAGAAGAAATTCCATCTGACTTAGCAGGGAAAAAAACTTATCTCAAAACTAAGCAAGCTGAATTAAGAGATTTACAAAAAGAAATTGCTACTCTCGAATCTGAAATAGAAGCAATCGACCCAGAGGCTAAAAAAGAAAAACCTCGAACTCTAGTAACTACCCAAAATGTTACCAAATCTGATTTTAATCGTTACATCGAATTGCAAGCAGCTGTTGAAGCAGAAGACATGGTGGCTGCAAGTAGTGAAACGGGCGGACGAATTACTTCTCTAGAAGTGAAAGAAGGTCAAAATGTAAAACGAGGTCAACTCATAGCCACAACTGACCTAGAGCAAGTTAAAAAATCCATTGCTGAAATCGAAAAATCTTTAGAACTCGCCGTTGATGTTTTTAACCGACAAAAAAGATTATGGGATCAAAACATAGGTTCAGAAATACAATTTTTACAAGCTAAAAATAACAAAGAGCGTTTGGAGAAAAGCTTGGAAACTATCCAATATCAATTGACTAAAGGAAATGTTTACGCCCCTAAAAGT
>CAYGRM010000588.1:0-3026 GCA_964352225.1 uncultured Saprospiraceae bacterium
AATCTGTTATGAAGACTTTTGAAAAAATGAATATTTCTTAATATTTATTTTATTTTTGAAAATACTAGAAACCCTAGCCTTTCAAAAAAGGTTAGGGTTTTCAAGTTATTCCCACTTTTTCGAACAAATTGATTGTTGTTTTGTTAATAAATATTAATTTGCCAAAAAAAAGATTTTTAAAACTAAAAGGGGTAATAAATTCTTAAAAGTAATGATTTCGATCACACTTTACCCTTTTTATAAACATACATTGAATGATTTCGGCAGATATTGATTTAAGAATTGCTTCGGAGATGGCAACTAATACCAATACTGATTTAAAAACCCTCTCCGATGAAAAACCAGTATTACTGGTCTTCTTAAGACATTTTGGATGTGTTTTTTGCAAGGAGGCTATGGCAGATTTATCAAAATTAAAAAACGAAATTTTTGAGAAAAATTTCCAATTAGCCTTTGTTCATATGGCTGAAAATGAAATTGCTGAAAAATATCTTAATAATTTTGGTTTAGGTGATTGTGTTCATATTAGTGACCCTGATTGTAAATATTATACTGCGTTCAGATTAACTAAAGGTAGTTTCTCACAATTATATGGATTACAAACTTGGATTCGTGGTTTCTCAAAAGACACTAAGGATTATCAATTAGAAAAGTCTAAACAATTAGGAGATTCAACTCAGATGCCTGGAATATTTATTATTTATAAAGGTAACATCACTCAACATTACATCCACAAGTTTGCAGCTGATCGTCCTGATTATTTAGCTTTGATGGACAGTTGTGAAATCAACTAATTTTTATATTTTAAATTCTCAAACTTGAATATATGATCGGCTGGAGATTTTCCAATTTTGTTCCTGAAAATGAAGGAACCATTTTTGACCAATTGCTCAAATTATTTCAAGAAATGTTAGTGTACACTTCTGGAAATGTGAGTGAAGCGTTGAGTTGGTTGACGGAACTGGATAAGGAATATAAAATCACAGATGAGAATTATGGAATGGCCGATTTCATACAAGACCTCATTGACAAAGGATACATTCAAAATCCTGATGAGCAAAATGATGGATTTACCATCACGGCAAAAATGGAAATCTCCATGCGCCAAAAAGCCTTGGATGACATTTTTGATCAAGTAAAAAAATCTAAAGACGGAAAGCATAACACTAAACACACGGGCAAAGGTGATGAGCACACGGCTGATATGCGTCCCTACGAATTTGGCGATAATTTAGAAAATATTGCCATGTCTGAGTCGCTTAAAAATGCCCAACTCAATCATGGAATTGATGAATTCAAATTGACGCATGACGACTTGGAAGTTCAAGAAACTTATTACCAAAGTCAGATGAGTACAGTTTTGATGATTGATATTTCGCACTCGATGATTTTGTATGGAGAGGACAGAATTACACCTGCAAAAAAAGTTGCGATGGCTCTCGCAGAATTAATCACGACTCGATATCCAAAAGATACTTTGGATATTCTTGTGTTTGGAAATGACGCTTGGCAAATCAAAATCAAAGATCTTCCCTACTTAGAAGTTGGCCCTTATCATACGAATACAGTTGCTGGAATGGAACTCGCGATGGACTTGCTCCGAAAAAGACGTAATCCTAACAAGCAGATTTTTATGATTACCGATGGGAAACCAACTTGTATCAAAAAAGGAAAAAAATATTATAAAAATAGTTTTGGTTTGGACCGTAAGATTGTAAATCGAACACTCAACTTAGCAACTAAGTGTAGAAAATTAGATATTCCAGTTACTACTTTTATGATTGCACGTGATCCTTATTTGATGAACTTTGTCGATCAATTTACGAAGGCGAATAATGGGAAAGCATTTTATAGTTCGTTGCAAGGATTAGGGGAATTTATTTTTATGGATTATAAAAATAATAAGAAGCGGAGGAAGTAGTTTTACTTTTCTCATAATCCTAGTTCTGAACAATAAACTCAACTGTAGTCATCTTTCCATCCTTATTTTGAATTTGCAAAAAATAAATTCCACTTGTCAAATGAGAAACTGAAGTAATAAAAGTCTTATTCTCACCTCCTTCCATTTCAAAAGTATCCATTATTTGACCTTCCAAATTGATGATTCGAGCCATGCTTTTTTCGGATTTCCCTCTAACTAAAACATTCAAATAATCACTTGTCGGATTTGGGTAAATCTTTAACTCTATTTTATTATTTTCTAAAAAAGTAACACCATCTAAAATATGACATCCTGGAACTAAACATCCATATTCATCTAATTTTAACAACCAACCTCTTTGATTATTCCCATTATCAGTTCTTGTTTCACCACATATCAAAAATCCTCCATCAACAGTTTGTTGAAAGTCATTGACTCTATGTATATCCGTATTTGATAAATTTGGATAAGTGTATGTCCTGCTCCATAAACTATCTCCTGCTGATGATATTTTTGTAATCCATGCACTTCTCTTCGGATTTGTAATTTCTCCTAATCCCACATAACTGTCTTCACTTTCCAGATGAATTAAATTTCTAAAATAATTGGGGTTACCAGGAAGAGTTTCTCTTATCTCTGCCTCCCAACTAATATTAAAATCATAATCCATTTTATAAATTCCACCAGTTGCTTTAGAATTATTTAAAGTTGCCGATTTGATAAATGTAGTAGCTATTATCATTTCATTATCCGAAGACAACAAAATGTCATAAGCTGCTAATTTCTTATCTTCTAAAGGAGATAAATATTCCCAAAGTACATTTCCTTCTTGATCTATTTGAAAAATATAATTTCGATAATATTCTTGTTGATCCCAACTTAATCCACCAATTATATACCCTTCATCATTCTGAAGGATGTTTCTAGGTATATCAGAATAAGAAGTACCATATGTTTCTGCCCAAATAGTATTACCCAAACTATCTAATTTAAAAACGGTAATATCTTTTGCAATTGAGTTATCTATTTTTGCTACTAATATATAGCCACGATCAGAAGTATTTACAAAATCATTTGAAACCCAAAAAGGATCAGAAGTGAGGTT
>CAYGRM010000589.1:0-3019 GCA_964352225.1 uncultured Saprospiraceae bacterium
ATTCATGGCCTGACACATCAAGACAGTCAAAATCGTTCCAGCTGAACCTACCAAAATTCCACCCGTCAACATCACGGCATTGTCATATAAAAATCCTCCAAGGGCAGCCGCTACTCCAGTAAACGAGTTCAATAATGAAATCACCACGGGCATATCTGCGCCTCCAATTGGCATCACAAATAAAATTCCATATACCAAAGACAAGATTAAGAGAATCCAAATAATCGGTTCGCCAATCATATCAGGTGAGAAAATTCCAACTCCAATTAATGCTAAAATTCCCAACAACAAAACATTATTAAACATCCGAATGGCATTGGATCGCCAGTCATTAATTCTTCCATCTAATTTTCCATAGGCAATCATACTTCCACTAAAGGATACGCTTCCGATCATCAGTCCTAAAAATGCGATCGCTAGAAATCCAACATCATGACTTGGATGAGTGGTGTACTCTACGATAGAGATGATGGCGGCACAGGCGCCACCCATACCATTGAAAAGAGAAACCATTTGAGGCATGGCGGTCATTTTGACTTTCATGGCCATCACATAACCAGCTGCAGTTCCAACTCCAATAGCTGCAAAAATCCAGATAAGATTTCCAATTGGTTTGCCATCTTCTTCATGGAAAAAAATAGTAGCTAAGATTGCAATCGCCATTCCTGCTGCAGCCAAGAGATTTCCCTTTCGAGCAGTCTCTGGGTGACTCAACATTTTGAGTCCGAGAATAAATGAAATAGAACCGAGGAGATAGGAAATTTCGAGTATAAAGTTTGACATTTTTTTCTTTGATTAAATTGTGTAAAGTGATGAGTCTATTTTTTGTGAATGATTCGTAACTTTTCACTCATAGTTCATCACTAAAAAAAACTCACTTCTTCTTTTTAAACATTTCTAACATCCGATTAGTGACGACAAATCCTCCAACCACATTTAGCGTTCCCAAAACCACCGCTACAAATCCTAACCCAATGGCTAAAATATTATCAGGGGAAGCATGTCCCATTACGATGATTGCTCCAATGATGACTACTCCATGAATGGCATTGGCACCAGACATTAACGGGGTATGCAATATTGCAGGTACATTTGAAATCACTTCAACTCCCAAAAAGATGGAAAGAATTATGACGTAGATAAATTCTCTGTTGGTGATAAAAAAGTTGATTAATTCTTCCATAATGAATATGTATATTTTTATTATTTTCTAAATAAAAGAGAAGACGATAATTATCAAAAAGTATAGAGAAATTCCGAATAGGGAAATCCAATATTTATAATCTCTGGTTTCGTTATTTCTAATCATTAAAATCATAAAGAAAATTCCGATGCAGAGAAATATTTTTAAAACCCATGAAAGGATCAATATTTTTCTTGAAAAAAATGCTGTTTCAGATGCGACTATCATCGGAGGCATTAAATAAAATCCTAGGCATGATAGTAAAATTAAATAGAGCAAAAATCGAAATGCCCACTTTCTATAATTGGTACTATTTTCGTTTTCGTCATAATCTAAAATCTCATCCATAAAACTTCCTCATTTTTCAATAAACAATATTTAACCCTCCATCGCCTTTTTCACTCGCTCATTTTTCACCACCCCCTCATGCGAAATACAAGTTCCTTCCACCAAGTCATCTTCAAAGTTCAAATCTAATTCTCCTTCCTTGACGATCAAGGCTAAAAAGTTGGTCATGTTTTTTCCAAACATTTTACTTGCATCGGATGGAATACTTGAAGCTAAATTAGAATCACCAATAATCGTTATTCCATGATAGTTGATGGTTTTATCATTTTCAGTCATGGCACAATTACCTCCTGATGAAGCAGCTAAGTCAACCACTACAGAACCTTTTTTCATATTTTCCAAAGTATCTTGAGTGACTAAGAGAGGAGCCTTTCGACCTGGAATTTGCGCAGTACAAATGATGACATCTGCAGCTTTAGCATGTTGTTGAATGAGTGCGGCTTGTTTTTGTTTGTACTCCTCTGTTTGTTCTACGGCATAGCCACCAGCGCCTTTGTCATCAGTAGCACCTTCCACTTCCACGAACCTTGCACCCAAACTTAATACTTCTTCCTTGGCAGCCAATCTTACATCAAAAGCTTCGACGACTGCACCTAGTTTTCGAGCAACCGAAATGGCTTGTAAGCCAGCAACGCCTGCTCCAAGAATCAAAACTTTAGCAGGTTTGATCGTTCCGGCTGCCGTCATAAACATGGGAAAAAATTGTGGCAATTGTACCGCAGCTTTTAGAACAGCTTGATAACCTGCTGCCGTTGCCATACTCGACAAAACATCCATAGCTTGTGCACGAGTTGTTCGGGGAATTGCATCAAGGCTAAAACTAGTCAGCCCTAATTCCAATAATTTATTCACCAATTCCTTATTACTCAGCGGATTGAATTGACCGATGAGAACTTGACCTTTGGAAAGTTTTGATAAAATTTCGTTGGAAGGCGGATGAATGGAAAGCAATACATTTGATTTGTTCAGAACATCTTCAGCGGAAGCAATCGTGGCTCCTTTTTCTTTGTAATCTTCGTCTGAGAAAAATGCGGTTTCACCTGCCGATTGTTGAATTAAGATTTCCTTGATATTGAGTTTTAAAATAACACTCACATTTTCAGGAATGATTGCGACCCGATTTTCAAAATCAGGTTCTTTGAGGACTCCAATTATCATAATTTTGGTTTGGTTCTTTTGAAAAAGAAAAATAAAAGGGCTTTCTTTTTCATGAAATATTATTTCGCCTTGTTTGACGGCGTCCAAATTAATTAAATAATTTTTGGAAGTGAAGGAATTAGAAAGAAAAGTTAGAAGACTGTAGAATTTTTTTGGTCAATGCATTGAGATCATTATCTAAGTATTTTTCAAACCAAAAAATTACTTAGAATCAAGGTGAAAATGTTAAAATAGAATTGATTGGAAAGATAAGCTTATTCCTTTTTTTTATAAAAAACCTTGAATCTCCAAACAGGAATATTAATCCTTCTTATTATTATAACATTTTAT
>CAYGRM010000590.1:0-3018 GCA_964352225.1 uncultured Saprospiraceae bacterium
TATCATAGGAGGAGCTATTTTCGGTTTTTTGATATTAATTGCATCCCTTCAAATTTATTGGTCAGGGGGATACGAAGGATTTAATTGGATGATGTTTCCGAATGTTATTTTAGGGGGTGGACTAATTTTTACTAGCGTGATTTTTTACGAATTCAATGATAAAACAGGAACGCATCATTACCTCAGTTTACCGGCTTCTACTTTTGAAAAATTCTTGAGTAAGTGGTTAATTACAGCAGTTCTGTTTCCAATAGTTGCTTCCCTTCTCTTTTGGGTTTACACAAAAATTGGAGATACTATATACTTAAATCATGATCCAAAATCAGGATATGCTCCTTGGCAGTTAACCGATTGGTGGAGCCTATTTTTCCTAAAAATTTATATCGTTTATCAATCTACTTTTTTAATCGGCGCCATCGTTTTTCAAAAATATACTTTCTTCAAAACCTCCGTAGTTCATTGGTTAATTGCAATTATCTCAGTAATAATATTTGCAATTCTATTTCGAATCATTTTTAATGAATTTTTTGAATCATTATTTCAACCAAGAACAGATATTTTTTGGGATTCATCTGATGAAGTCAATCATTTTATGGAGAATAGATTTCAACCAATGCTAGAATATCTCTTGTGGTTTTTAGTTCCGCCAATCATGTGGGCTGTTGGATTTTTTAAACTAAAAGAAAAAGAAGCGTAATGAATTTCACAAAGAATCAAACCATATATATGCAGATCGCTGACCACTTGATCGAACAGATTTTGAGGGAAGAATTGAAGGCTGGCGACAAAGTTCCATCGGTGCGAGAACTGGCTGCAACTACCGAGGTGAATCCAAATACAGTCATGCGGACGATCTCTTACTTACAAGAACAGGACATTATTTTTAATAAACGAGGCATCGGAAATTTTGTATCTGAAGATGCTTACGAAAAAACTAGAACCATGCGTAAACAAGATTTTATCCAACAATACCTTCCTGAGTTTTTTAAAACGATGGAATTACTCAAGATGGATTTAAAAGATTTGGAAGAGATTTATAAAAAGCAAATGAACGGAAAATCTGGGTGAGGAGTCAGGTGTGAGGTAGGTCGCGGTGCTTCCGTATCAGGAATCAGATAGGAACTGTCAACTTTACAACAATACATTTACATTTTTTAACAACACTTAAAAACCATTTCATCATGAAACGATATTTACATTTTGCCGTCGCTTTTTGGTACATGATTTTTCAACTTCTTTTTTCTTAAAAAAAAATCAAAACTGAACATAATGAAGACTAGTAATAAAATTATAACTGGGTTTTTTCTTGTGGTTTTAATGATCACCATTTCTACCATGGCATTTGTCAGAAACGGAACATACGAGAAGGAATTAATTAAATCTATTGGAGAAAAAACTAATAAAAAAATCAACTTTAAATACTTGCGAGCGCTTGACATTTCAGTTGGAAAAATAACCCTTATTCAACAAGAAGGCCCTTCACATATTGAAATTAAATGTGCAGAAAATATTCGTCAATACTTAGTTCAAGAAGTTGAAGACAATGAATTTTTTCTTGGAGTAGATGAAGGTGAAAATGTTGATTTGGATTTAGATGTAATTGTTTATGTGCAGAATATCGAATCAATTATTATCTCAGGTAGAGCCGCTTTGAAAGGAAACGGTACATTTAAAACTGATTCCCTTCGTATAAAAACTTATGGTACTGCCTCATTACAAATGGATATAGCAGCTGACTTTTTAAAACTCATTGCTGCCAATGCAAGTAAGCTTAACTTAAATGGGACTGCTAACTTCCTTAGAATGGAAGCTCATCATGGAGGGAGAATAGAAGCTGAAAATTTAGTCGCAAAAGAAGTGGATGCCTATGCTGGAAATGCAGGTCATATTAACATTCATGCTTCTGAAAAATTATCTGTCAATATTAATAATGCTGGGCGAATTAACTATCTCGGTTATCCTCAATTAATAAAAAACTCAATCAATAGTGCAGGTACACTAAATTCGATAAATCCTTCAAAATAATCTTATAAACCATACCCCAAAAATATTTTTTGATTAGTTGATATTTGCAATGCGCCTCATTTTGTGGGACGCATTTTTTGTTTTTTTGCCACAGACTTGTGCTGACTTTGAATATGACTTTTCACGGACTTCATTTTTTTTGACTAGTCAGCGAAAAGTCATATAAAGTCTGTGGCAAAAATCAAAACGCCCCCGGACTATCAAAACTCTTCAATGAAATATGCAAATGATCATCCGTTCCCACATGTCGCAAAACATTAAACCCCATCAATTGAAAATAACTTTTTAATAAAAAATTACGCACTTCACCTCTTCCATTTGTTCGAATGTCTAGCGCATGAACATAGCCATCACTTTGCTTATAATGCAATGATCTTTTCTTCGATTTCAAACCCATTTTTTTATAATCTTCTGGCACTCGATTGGCATCGGTCATAATTAATTTTCCATCCAAAAATAAAATGGTACTCGTACTTAATCTCAAAATTGGATGCAAACTCGTAAATTCCTTTTGTACATTTTTTGATTTGGCATTAGCATCCGAAAAATAAAATAACGCATGTGCACTATAACCTAATACTAAAATTATGGCAAAAATCATTTTCCATTTTATCGCATTAGCATCACCAATTCCCCCTGTAAAACTTCCTTGCAAAAAGATCATATACATCATCAAAATCAACGCAGTCACTCCTACTCCACCAAGGACGGAAAGCCAAGGCATCCATTCATAATTGGAATGAAAAAAGACTGAACCTCTGATTAGTAATATAAATGGAAAAACTAGGAAAAAGACCAATCGAAGAATTGCGTAAAAAATTGATTTCATTGTTCTTGTGTTTATTTTTAAGTTAAAAAAACGAAAACTCACCTTTCATTTTTTTCTACAAAGTGAATATTTTGTTGGATAATTGAAATCGATACTCAATTTCAATTTAAAAAAAATAGGAATTTCAATCTCTGAGAAGTGTTCTTTGAGTATTGGTCTATGAG
>CAYGRM010000591.1:0-3011 GCA_964352225.1 uncultured Saprospiraceae bacterium
GATGTACATATTGCCAGCTTGTCGTTCGAGGGTTTGAAAACTAAAATAAATCAAACTTAATAGCAATAAACCCCATTTGGGTGTGAGGAATTTGCGAAAGATGATTGATTTATTTTGCTCCATTTTTTTGAAATAATAAAATGTAAATGTATTGTTTTAAATACAAAAAAATGCCATTCATTTTTAAATTAAAATGAATGGCATTCCTTATTTAGTTTTGATTTGAAATTTATCCATCAAATCCTTCATCTTCTGATTCATCTCCAAAACCTTCTTCTTCAGGTGGCTGATCGCCAAAGGATTCGTTATCTTGTGGGCCAAATGGGTTTTTATCTCCTTCGTAAACATTACAATCTATCTCGATTCCTAAGTCTCCACTCGGGCGATAGAAACGTGCGTTGACATCATAGTTAGCATCTTTATCTTCTTCCAATTTTCTGATAAAATTAGCGAAGAAAGGCCTTGCCATTTTTGCTCCAGCTCCATCGGAAATACTTAAAAATCGAACCCATCGATCTTCTCCACCAACCCAAGTTCCAACGACCAAATCAGGAGTCAATCCCATGAACCAACCATCCACGTAGTCATTGGTAGTTCCAGTTTTTCCACCTATTTCACTCTTTAATCCTCTGAAATCTGCCTGACCTTGATTCATCACTTCTTTGAGCATGTGAAGCATCACGTAGTTCGCTTGAGGTTTGATGGCAGAATTTTCTAGGGCAGTTTCGCTATAAATAACTTTACCATTTTTATCTTCGATTTTAGAAATAAAAATGGGTTTATTATATAATCCATTATTCGCAAAAGTGGTGTAAGCACCAGTCATTTCAAATACTTTTAGGTCGGTTGCACCCAAACAAATGGAAGGAACTTTTGGAATTCGATACATCCCATTGGAACGTTTTACATTTTTGTCCAAGCCCATTTCATGAACTAATTGTCGAACCAGTTCGGTACTTCCCATTTGTTTCATCAGGTTGACAGAGATGGTATTTTGAGACCATTTCAACCCTCTGATCAAAGTAAAGTCTTCGCCGGTGTAAGCTCCTGCATTTTTAGGAGTCCAATCTTCTTGAAGAATAAAATCACCTTCGCCAACATGGATGGTGTAGGGAATATCTGCAATTTTTTGGCACGGAGAGATTCCCATTTCATTGATTGCAGTTGCATAAATAAATGGTTTAAAGGTCGAACCAACCTGTCGGTCAGAAGTAACATGATCGTATTGGAAATATTTATGATTGATTCCTCCGATCCAAGTTTTGACATGTCCGGTCAATGGATTCACCGACATTGAACCAAACTGTAAAAACATTCGATGATACTTGATTGAGTCGATTGGACTCATGACCGTATCCTTCTCCATTGTTGGAGTATAATCGAAAACAGTCATGGGAACGGGTTTGTCAAATTCGTTTTTGACTGCCTTTTGAAATTTATTCCAAGCCGTTTTAAGTGTTTTCCAATCAGCGCTATTCATGATCTTTCGATACTTGATCGATCGTTCTGAAGGAATAATTTTTTTAGAAACTAATCCGGCAATAGTACCTTTCTTTTCGTCCTCAGCGAGCATTCGATCAATGTCAAAGTCACGTAATTCATAATCATCAATGCCTTTACTAATTTTTGCAATGACTGGATCTAGATAAACTTTTCTAAGCGTTTCGTAGCGATCACTTGCGCGAATTAATTTTGTAAGTGATCGTTGTCGGCTCGCTAAATCTTCTTCTATTTCTTTTGATTCTCGATCATCGGTAGGATCACGATATGTCCAAGGATCTTTTCCTTTCCATCTTTTCCAGAATTTATTTTGTACTTTTTTCATGTGCTCTACCATGGCCTCTTCTGCATGTTTTTGCATAACTGGATCAATGGTAGTGTATATTTTCAAACCATCCTCATAGAGGTTATATGGCTTGCCGTTAGCTTTAAATTTGGCTTTGGATTCATCTACTAAAATCCGTTTTAACTCTTCTCGTAAGTGCATCCTGAAATATGGAGCTAATCCATCGTCGTGAGTTTTTCGGTTAAAACTTCCCATACCCAGAGGTGTATTTCTCAAAGAATCATATTGAGTTTGAGTTAGCATGTCATTTTTTTGCATTTGCTTAAGCACGACCATTCTTCTATGCAACGTAGTATCAGGAAAGCGAACAGGATTGAAGAGTGATGGATTCTTTAGCATACCAACGAGCATGGCAGCTTCTTGTATTTTTAATTCATCTTGCCCTTTTCCAAAATAGATTTCAGAGGCAGCTTTGATTCCAAATGCACCATTGAGGAAACTAAATTTATTCAAGTACATTGCTACGATTTCTTGTTTGGTATATTGTTTTTCCAAACGAACAGCAATGATCCATTCCTTTAATTTTTGAATAACCCGTTGTACAAAGCTCGAACTTGGCTTTTCCGTAAATAACATTTTTGCCAATTGCTGAGTGATCGTACTCGCTCCTCCTGAGCTTTTATCACCTAGCAAAACAGTTTTTACACC
Organism: uncultured Saprospiraceae bacterium; assembly: GCA_964352225.1. Lineage (GTDB taxonomy): Bacteria > Bacteroidota > Bacteroidia > Chitinophagales > Saprospiraceae > CAJQQY01. The sequence goes on from CAYGRM010000591.1 coordinate 2,495, forward strand.
AGCTCTTCCCAAACCTTTAAAGTCAATTCCAGTATGATCCATATATCGCTCATCTTCCGTTGCGAGCAAGGCATCAATCATGTGATCTGAGATTTGATCAAAATCAACAGGGATTCGATTTTCGATAAAATAACGACCCAAAACTTCGCCATTGGCAGCATAGACTTCACTTGCCAAATTGTTCTTTGGATTCTCTAATTCCTCAAAAGTGGGAAGGTCTGAATAGGAAAGGGCAAAGAAAAAAATACCAATTCCGACAGCGCCAAAAATGGCACTACCCCAAATCACTTTTACCAATTTTTGGTAAAGTGATGATCTCTCTTCTTGAATTTCTTTTGCGGTTTTTGATTGTTCCTGCATCGTGAAAAGTTATTTTTTTAAAAACGTACAAATATAGCAAGAGGATATTTAGAAACGATAATTGTGATTAAGTTATTTGTTAATTAGTTATTCTTATAATTTGCTTTTTTTCAAACTTTGTCAGGAGATGAATAACCTATTTTGAATGATCTTAATG
>CAYGRM010000592.1:0-990 GCA_964352225.1 uncultured Saprospiraceae bacterium
ATATTATGGTGTTTTTCCTTTTTGCTTTAGCATTTTATGTTGTTGCAATTGGTCTGGCAGGTGATTTCTTACCATCTAAAATCACAAAAAATTTAATCTACAAACCTGGCGGAGCAGGTCATTCTTTAAATCGATTTGCAGAAGTAAAAACGGTAAAAAATATTGATATTTTATTTCTTGGTTCATCTCACACCTATCGGGGTTTTGATAATCGGATTTTTTACAACAATGGTTTTACAAGTTTTAATCTAGGTTCATCTGCACAAACACCGATGCAAACTCAAGTACTTTTAGATCGATATCTAGATCAATTAAATCCTAAAATCACCATTTACGAAGTATACCCAATCACCTTCACTTTGGATGGAATTGAATCAGCAATGGATATAATCACTAATGATCAAAATGATTTCGCTTCGCTAAAAATGGCATTCAAATACAATCATATCAAAATATTTAACTCCTTGATTTACAGCAGCTATCGTCAGTTTTTTCATAAAAAAAACTTACCAAATGGGAAAACGAAAATCGGAAATGACCAATATATTTATGGAGGTTTTGTTGAAAAAATCAATAGTGAATTTAATCCTGAACCGTTCGAAAAGCAAGACCTCATTTTTAATCAAAGGCAATTGAAAATACTGAAAGAAAACATTGAAACTCTTGAAAAAAGTGGGACAAAAGTATATTTAGTTCAAGCTCCAATTACTTCAGATTATTATGATAGTTTTACAAACCTTGTTGATTTTGAGAGGAGGATGAACAGTTTAGGCAAGTATTATGATTTCAATAACATTGTTGAATCAAATGATTCATTACACTTTTTTGACTCTCATCATTTGAATCAAAAAGGAGTTGAGATTTTTAATAAAAAATTGATAGAAGTTATTCCTTTAAAATAAAATAAGGGCTTACTTTTTCGTAAATTTGAACCAAAATAAATGCAATGGCCATCATAAAATTCACTCACGCTTTAAAACGTTTTTACCC
>CAYGRM010000592.1:1000-3002 GCA_964352225.1 uncultured Saprospiraceae bacterium
ATTTGGAACTAGAAGTAAAAAATGTAAATGAATTGTTAGAAAAAATCAACCTTAAGTATTCAGGTATCAAAAACTACTTGGTCGATGATCGAGGAATGTTACGAAAACACGTCAATATTTTTGTGGATGGTGAATTAATTTTGGATAGAGAAAAAATGACAGATTCCTTAAAATCAAAAAGTGAAGTTTATATCATGCAAGCATTAAGTGGCGGTTAACTTCAATTATTTTGCCTTTTCAATGCTTCTATTTTGATTCCTTCTTTTAAACAAAATTCATCTTATTCACTTTGAAAATAATTAACCAAAAAACAAACACACTCCTTGGAAAGCACCAATTCAAATAATCATTCTTCCAACCCAACCATTTTTTCATCTTGGAAAAACAGTCAACTCTTCGCAGGTCTTTCTGAGCAACAATTAGATCATTTAGGCAATCACTTAATTAATAAAACTTATGCCAAAGGAGATTTTATCATCAAAGAAGGAAGCTATGGTGATGCCATTTTTTTTATAGAAAAAGGAACTGTAGATATACTGAAAGCTAATGTTAAATTGGCAGAGAATCACCCAGGCGATTATTTTGGCGCAATGGCTTTGATGGAAAATACTTCTCGTTCTGCTGATGTGATTGCTACTACCCCACTCGAAGTTAAAGTGCTCACAATCAATCAATTAAAAGCCATTGAATCAGATGATGTATTCATCAAAGTACTCCGCAATCACCTGATTAAACAACAAGAAGTTATCCGTGAAAAAAATAAACTCTTAATCCAAAGTACCAAAGACAAACTTCATCAAGCTGAATTACAAATCGCAAAAACTAGTCAGTATCCGAAAATGATCATCTTTTTGTCGGTAGTTATTTTCATTTTAATTGTCTTGTTAGTTGTAGAAAAAATGTAAATCAATCTTCAAACGGATATTTCAATCCAATCTGATTACGAATTCCATCAGTAATCTCCATCAAGTCCAGACTATTTTGATGTGACCACAGATCACTTTCAATTTTATTTTGAGCAATACATTTTTTACATTCTTCTATTTCGTAGGTGTACCCTTTTCCTAATTTAGGTAAGGTATATTTCTTCTCCTCATAGCCATTTTCATCACCCTTGTTTCCCCTAATTATGGTATAGCCTTCCGACTCATGCCAAACTGGATCAATATATATTCGTCCCTCTGTCCCATATATTTTAGCCATCATTTCTGACTCCGAAACGAAACCAGTCATGATATTGGCTAATCCATTTTTATATTTAAAAATAGCGGAAGTTTGCAAATCCGCCCCAGTAGTATGCATTCGACTGGTAGCTAAAATTTGTTCTGGTTTTCCAAAAATAATGTAGGTCAAAAAAACTGGATACACTCCCATATCCATCAGAGCACCTCCAGCTAATTCCATATTTAACATTCGACTATCATCTGCATCATTTCTTGAAAAAGTAAAATCTACATTCACATAATTTACCTCACCTATAGATTTATTTTTCACTTGATTTAAAACGGCTCGGATCGTTGGATTAAATCTTGCCCAGAACGCTTCCATCAAAAAAACATTATTTTGACGAGATACATCCACCATTTTTTGAACATCGCTTCGATTGATCGCTAAAGGCTTTTCGCAAAGCACATGCTTTCCATTTTTCATCGCTTCGATACTTAATTCCATATGAGAATTATGAGTGGTTCCGATATAAATAATATCTACTTCGTCATCTTCAAAAAGCTCCTGGTAACTTCCATAACTTCTGGCAATTTCATGTTGACCAGCGAAATTGATCGCATTCGAAATTGATCTAGATGCACAAGCAACGATCTCAATATTTTCAATTAATTTTAGATCATCGACGAACTGATTAGAAATTTTCCCCAATCCTAAAATTCCCCAACGAAGTGTTTTGCTTTCTGAATCCATTTTAAAATCATTAGTTTTTCTAAAAATAGGTAACTGGTCATTATTAAATGTAGAATTTCGCCCAGTTACTTGAGATCATAAATGT
>CAYGRM010000593.1:0-2998 GCA_964352225.1 uncultured Saprospiraceae bacterium
TACGGAAATTATTAAATAATCCAAAAATAAAAATCCAATGAGACCACTAATCATTTTATGGTTTAAAATCCAAGCTGCAAATGCAGGTAAGAAAGTGCTATCAGCGTATTTCTCAAAAGAAAAAATAAACGAAATACTTTCTGGTTATTGGAAAAGATATTTGAAGTTAAAAACTGATGTTCCAATCCTGCCAACTATTGGTGGTTCAGTTGCAGTACATCTGGCTGCTATGTCCACCGCTTTTTATGAAGAATTGATTGCTAGAAAAATAAGCGAAAAAGAAACGACTCAAATATTTTATGAGATTGCTTGGAAGGTGTATATAAAAATGGGGAAATTTTCTTGGTGGATTGCAGGATTTGGAAATCGAGAAGGTCAAAGTAGATTATTGAAAGCTACCCAATTGTTTAGAGCATTTCCTTTTAATAGCCCTTCCTATAAGTGGGAAGATGTTCAGACCAACGATAAAGTGGTTGGATTTAATTGTACCAAATGCCCTGTTGCAGAATATTTTAAAGAAAAAAACATGTCAGATTTTTGTACCAACACCTGGTGCAAACTTGATTATCCATTAGCTGAATTGTGGAATTCAAAATTAGAAAGAACTGGGAGCATTGCTTCAGGAGCAGAGATTTGTGATTTCAGATGGATAGTGAATGAGGATAAAAAAATCAAAAATAATTTAAAATGAAAAATTACAACAATTTAGTAGATGCACTTCAAGATTTAAATGCTAGAGGTTTTACAAATGATTTCAACTTAAAATCTAATTGCCTCGAATGCAAAAAACTAGAATTAGAAATACATCCCGAAGATTTTGAAATAACTGAAATGTATCGATTTGAAGGAGACAGTACACCTGATGACAATTCGGTTTTATATGCCATCGAATCCAAGGGCGGAATCAAAGGAGTGCTAGTAGATGCCTACGGAACTTATGCGGAAGCGATGAGTCCAGAGATGGCAATGAAATTAAAACAGAAACATTAAAATAACATATTATGAAAAAAATACTCGTCCCCACCGACTTTTCCGACTGTGCTAATGCAGCTTCGGATTATGCTATTCAATTAGCAAAAATGACTAACGCTGAAATTCATTTTTTACATCTTCAATTTACTCCAGTTAATTGGGTGAAGTTGTCGAAAGAGAAGGAGAAAAAATATCCTGATACGTTAAAGGCAATCGGTCATGCAAAATTTGGATTAAATAATTTGGTGAAAAAAGCAACTGACCATGGATTGAAAGCAGAGCAATCCTTGATTTTTGATGCAGGAAAAGACCAAGTGTTTGGGCATCTCGAAAACCATCACCATGACTTTTTAGTAATGGGTTCACATAGCGTAAAAGGTGTGCAAGAAAAAGTAGTTGGAAGTAATGCACAACGGATTTTGAGGAATGCATCTGTTCCTGTTTTAATCATAAAAAAACCAATTTTAAAACCGCTTAAAAATATTCTTTTTGTTTCTGACTTTACGGATGTGTCGAAAGATTCCTTTCACACGCTTACCCGTTTCGCGGATGAACTAGAAGCTCATATTGATTTACTTTTTGTGAATACTCCCAAAGGGTTTAAGGAATCAAAAGAGACCTCCATAAATATGGACAACTTGATGACACATTGTAATCGTTCAGAAAGTTGTACGAGAAATGTAATCAATGCTTCCTCGGTCGAAGAAGGAATAAGAAATTTCATTATAGAAAAACCAATAGATTTAATTGCCATTTGCACGCATGGTAAAAGTGGTTTCCTTCAACTCTTTTCACCTAGCATTGCTGAAAAAATTGCGAATCATATAATGCTTCCATTATTGAGTATAAAATTATAGCATGTCAAAAAGCCTAAATCAAATTAAAGAGAATTCTTTTTTAAGAATATTATTTGGAAGAACGATGATACCCATTTTTTCGATTTTGGGAGTGGGTATTTTATATGTGGTTCTGATGTCATTTATTGACCATCAATCATTTCCATTTCCCACAATCATTTTGGTTTTAGCCTTGGTCAAAACGATTTTGATTTCTTCCAATGTTTTAAAACGGCTTTCGAAGATTATAGAAATATGTAATTCCATGGAAAGATTGCTTTGGGTATTCGGCTTGCTCATAGGGATAAGTATTTTATCATTTGCAACTGATTATACTTGCCTTTATCAATTTGAACAGTCCACTTTTAGTGGAATGCCAGCATATTCTGATACCTACATTTATAATATGTATCACTTCATATATTTTAGTGTCATTACTTTTTCAGCTGTAGGGTATGGGGATATAGCGCCAGTATCAGATGTTGCCCGATTTGTGGTGATGCTAGAAATATTTTTGAGCTTTTTCATTATCGTTTTCGCTTTAACCAATATCAAAAAGATACATATTAAAGAGTAGGGTCAATATCAAGATTTAAAAATGAGGTTTCCTCAAAAATAATATCATTATGAAAAAAATAAATTTAATCATAGTCTTTATCATTTCAATATTCGGAAGTGTCATTGCTCAAGACCACTTGTATTATACAAGAAATGCCAGCCTTAATATTCATGGGGAATTTCAAGGAGAAAGCCTTCATGGTACAACTAGGCAATTAGGAATTACCCTTGATTATGAAACCACCGAAATCATTCTCAAACTGAACTTAAATAACTTAGTATTCGATGTTGATTCATTGAATAAAATGATTCAAACCAATCAACAGGAAATTGAATTTAAAGGAACATTAAGCCTTGAACATATCAATACAGATGACCATCCTCCTTTGAAATTCACTATGGAAGGTTGGGTAGAAATTGGAGATGAGAAAAACGAAATTGAAGGGAAGGGAGAGTTACATCATATTGACCAATCAGAAAATTTTGCCTGTATGCTTGGTATGACTATTAGTTTAAACTTAGATGATTTTGGGATAGAAGTTCCTGATTTAGAAAACGAAATTGAGGTGGTAATAAAGCAAGCACTTTTAAAAACTGATAAAAATTAATTTTTATCTAACCCGAATTCTAAT
>CAYGRM010000594.1:0-2995 GCA_964352225.1 uncultured Saprospiraceae bacterium
AGGAAATGGAACAGCTACTTTTGATTTAAATGCATTAGCAATTGACGTAAATAGTGACCCTGGGAATACCGTTAGCTGGTATTCAGATGCGAATGCAACCAATCAAATTTTTTCCCCATACAATACTACTTCAACAATTATTTATGCAGTAGTTTCTAATGGAAATTGCAACTCTGGAACGACCCCAATTCAATTGTTTGTAGATGCTGCACCTACGGCAAATAATGCAGTAGCCGCTGTTTGTGATTTAGGAAATGGGATTGGAGATTTTGATTTGTCACTTATCGAGGATGATGTGAATAGTATTCCTGGAAATACAATAAGTTGGTTTTCAGATATGAATGCCACACTTCCAATTTCATCCCCTTATACTACTGCTCCAACAACAATTTATGCAGTAGTATCTAACGGAATTTGTAATTCAAATATAGCCGAGGTTGTCTTACTACTTACTGCTTCGCCTGCTGCAAATACTGCTACAAGCAATGCTTGTGATATTGGAAATGGAACTGCAGATTTTGATTTAGATGCGATAGGAATAATTGTAAATAATAATCCGTCTTATACTGTAAATTGGTTTTTATATGCTAATGGAACGAATCCCATTTTAGTTTCTCCATTTAATACTCCTACAACTTTTGTCTACGCAGTCGTTTCAGATGGAGCAGGTTGTGAATCAGTACCAACACAGGTTGACTTAAATGTTATTGCTACGCCAATCGCAAATACTACTAGCGCAGTAGAATGTGAAACGGTAAACGGAATGGCTGATTTTGATTTGACAAGTTTGGAAAGTACAGTTAATGGGGGAACGACAAATAGTGTTTCTTGGTATTCAGATGCGGGAGGAATTAATCCAATTTTATCACCTTATAATACTAGTTCGACAATAGTTTATGCGATTGTTAATGGAGCGCTTTGTAGTTCCCAGCCAGTTGCTGTTGATTTAACGGTTAATTTATCCCCAACGGCTAATTCAACTGAAGCAACAGCTTGTATCAATGATGGAAGTGGAACTGCAGATTTTAATTTGACCGCTTTAGAAAGTATGGTTAATGGAGGATCTGGTGAACCAATTGCATGGTATTCAGATGCTGGAACCACAAATCAAATTTTTTCTCCATACAATACAGGTACAACTACAATTTATGCAACGGTAATAGTCGGTAATTGCGCTTCCTCACCTGCACCAATTGACTTGCTGGTGGGAAATCAGCCTACGGCAAATGCTGCTTCTGCAGAACTTTGTGATAGCGGAAATGGGACAGCGACCTTTGATCTGACTATTTTAGAAAATACGATAAACGGAGGAACAACCGATCCAGTTGATTTCTTTTCTGATGCAGCTGGAACCCTACCGATTTCATCACCTTACAATTCAACCACAACTACGATTTATGCTACGGTTACAGTTGGATTTTGTCCATCTGAGCCTGTTGCAATTAATTTAACCGTTGGAAATTCTCCAACTGCCAATCCAGCTTCTGCTTCACTTTGTGATGAGGGAAGTGGCACGGCTTCATTTGATTTGACCTTGTTGGAAAATACTGTTGGTTCTGGAAATATTGTCACATGGTATTCTGATGCAGGTGCAACAAATACTATCACTTCGCCTTTTCTAACTTCAACAACAACGGTTTATGCAATTGTCGGAGATGCAAATTGTGCCTCTGATCCAGTTGCGATTGATTTGACTGTGGAAAATTTACCAACTGCTTCGTCAACTACCACATCACTCTGTGATGATGGAAATGGTACCGCAACTTTTGATTTAAATCCTCTAGAAAATATAGTCAATGGAGGAACTGGAAATTCAGTTTTGTGGTATTCAGATCCGGGTGCTACAACTGGAATTACTTCTCCATTTTTAACCTCATCAACAACTATTTATGCAATAGTCGATAACGGTATTTGTTTGTCAAATACCGTTGCCATAGATTTAAATATAACAAGTGCTCCTTCGATTTCAGCAGCATCTGCTTCACTTTGTGATGAAGGAAGTGGAATGGCTTCATTTGATTTGACAAGTTTAGAAAACACAGTTAATGGAGGAAGTGGAAATTCAGTTATTTGGTATTCAGATGCCAACGGTACAACTACTATTACATCTCCATTTAATGCTGCGACGACCACAATTTATGCGATCGTATCAGATGGAAATTGTGCTTCACCGATTGAAGCAATTGATTTAACTGTGGAAAATCTTCCAGAAGCCAATTCAGCAACCGTTGCTAATTGTGATAGCGGAAATGGAACGGCTGATTTTGATCTCAATGCGATTGCAAATACCGTTAATGGAGGAAATGGAAACATGGTTAATTGGTTTTCGGATATAAATTTAACTATGTCAATATCATCGCCTTTTAATTCAACTACAGCTATAATTTATGCAGTAGTCAACTCTGCGAATTGTACCGCAGCAGCGGTGGAAGTTACCCTTGAAATAACAAATGACATCGCTGCAAATCCTACTTCATTGGCAGCCTGTGATGAAGGAACAGGAATTGCAATTTATGATTTAACAGATCTAAATTTTCAGAATAATATCACAGGTGGAAATGGAAACAGTATTTCATGGTTTGTAGATGCAGCAGCAACTAATCCACTTTCGCCTCCTTTTGATGCATTTGAAACTGTACCAACTTCGATTTATGCAGTTGTGGTGAGTGGAAATTGTTCGTCTGCTCCAGTTGAAATATCATTGATATTTTCACCCGTAGTTCCAGCTTCGAATGATTTTTCTATTTCAAATTGTGATGAAGGAAACGGAACTGCCACATTTGATTTGGATGGTTATGTCAATCAAGTAAATACTGGAAATGGAAATACGGTACTTTGGTTTTCGGATCAAAATATGATGAACCCAATTGTTTCGCCTTATATTTCTGCCTCAAATATAATCTATGCGGTAGTTACTGATGGAGTTTGTCTTTCTGAAATTGTCGAAATTACTTTAACCGTCGATAATAATTTGACTGCCTTTCCAACCACAGAT
>CAYGRM010000595.1:0-2976 GCA_964352225.1 uncultured Saprospiraceae bacterium
ATCTGATCAAAATAAATAACGCAATTCATCATGTATTTTAAAATATTATGCTAAAATCATGTTCTTTGTTTTTTTTCAAAAATTATTTTTTTTAAAAGTGCTTGAAAGGTGCAATTGGGTTAACATCTAGTAATAACTATCCTCTTTGAAATGATAAATAGTAAATTTGATTTATTACAAATAACGATAAGTCAAAAAAACAACTCAATAGATCAGACCTAATAATTTCAGAATAAAGGCTATTTTTGGCTTTTCAAAAATGAATTGTATCTATTCAATTATGATAAAAGCAACAAACGTTCATAAATCCTACGGAAATGTCCATGTTCTGAAAGGTGTCGATATTTCCATTGAAAAAGGAGAGTTAGTAAGTATTGTGGGAAAATCGGGAGCAGGTAAAAGTACCTTGCTTCATATATTGGGAACTTTAGACGATGCAGACAAAGGGACTATTTTAATTAATGATCAAAATATTGGGAGTCTATCTGCAAAACAGTTAGCAAATTTTAGAAATACAAATATTGGGTTCATTTTTCAATTTCACCATTTGTTACCGGAATTTACAGCTGTAGAAAATGTTTGCATTCCTGCTTTTATTCAAAAAGTAAATAAGCCAGATGCTGAAAAACGCGCTAAAGAGTTATTAGATTACTTGGGTCTCTCCCACCGCTTGACTCACAAACCAACTCAACTTTCTGGAGGAGAACAACAGCGAGTGGCAGTTGCACGTGCATTGATGAATAAACCAGCCATTGTTTTTGCAGATGAGCCTTCTGGAAATTTGGACTCTGCTTCCTCAAAAGAATTACATCAATTACTGTTTGATTTAAAAAATGATTTCCAACAGACTTTTATCATTGTAACTCATAACGAAGAATTGGCGGGAATGAGTGATCGAAGACTAGTGATGGAGGATGGAAAATTTATTTAAAGAAAAATCAATTATGTAACATACGAAATGCTAAATGGACTTTAATTCATTTAGCATTTTTCTTTTTTTCGCAATATCATAATTCTATTTGATCACAACTGAACGATCCAGTACCATTTTTCCACATTTCAGCCTACCTTATTTTTTACTCAGTTTATCCTTTTTACAATTCAGTCCACTAATCTGACAACTCATCGTTTTCACGTTTCCCTGTCTTGATTATTCATATACATTGCAGTCAATATTAAATCACATTATCAAATCATTAATATTGAACATTTAAAAATTTCTATATTAATAAAAAATAAAATAAATTATGAAAAGTCTAATTATCGCTTTAATCTCTGTCTTAGCTATTTCATTGAGCACATCATTAAATGCCCAACCATCAAATAATAATGATGTAGCAAGTGCTGAAAAAACAACAAGCATTTCATCAGAGGAAGTAGCTATTTTACAAAATTTTAAAGCCAACAAAACTCAGAGAAGAGAGATTAGAAGAATTAAAAAGTATGTTACTCCTAAAATAATTGCCAAAGGAGTAAGAACAACTGCATTAGTTGGAAAAACAGTTACGGTTCAATTGAGTTTGGATACAAATGGCGCAATTACAAATATGCAAATCGTTAAAGGTTTTGAGGATTCTTTGGATGCAAAAGTGATGGAATACATTAAAGAGTATGATTCAAAAAATCCATTAGCTAATTCAAAATTAGATCGACCTGCAGTTATTCAATTAGAAGTGCCATTGGTTGGAAGAACTCCTTACATGAAATAATTCTCTGTTACCCTTAAGTTGTAAATATATTGTTATTAGAACATCTTCGCAGGAGTGAAGATGTTCTTTTTTTTCCTAAAAAGTATCCCCTCCTAAGATACTTTATATCTCTTAAAACAGTTTTATTCCAACATTGGAAAACCATTTAGCTGACTCTGAAATATTATAACAACAAAAACAATAGAGATAAAACCAAAAAATGTAAATATACTGTTATTGTTTGATCCAAAAATCGTTAACACCATATTAACATCAAATTGCATCTTACTTATTATCTTTGGAAATATTATTTTTATTCACTAAATCAATAAGCTAATGAAACAGTTATCTTTTACATTTTTACTTACTTTTCTAGCCTCATTTAGTTTTGCTCAAGACTTAGAAAATGAAACTATACCTACTACAACTATTGAATTTGAAGAAAAAGAATTTGATTGGGGAACCATTACCCAAGATGATAAAGTCAGTTACGTTTTTGTTTTTACTAATACGGGAAACGAACCACTTCTGATAAAAAACGCCAAAGGAAGCGGTGGATGCACCGTTCCACAATGGCCCAAAGCACCAATTGCCCCAGGTGAAAAAGGGGAAATGAAAGTGGTTTTTAACTCAAAAGGAAAAATGGGTAAACAGAGTAAAAGAGTAACCATTACAGCAAATACAGATCCTGCCCAAACTTTTGTAACTGTAAAAGGAGAAATCATTAAAGAAGAAAAAACTTCTTTATTTACTGATGAACCCCAAGTAGAAACTGTACCTGAGAAGTCCGCCATTAATCCTGACTGGAAAAAACCTTACACAAAAGATTGTTTTGCTATTTTTCCAAATCCAACATCCGACATTTTAAAATTAGAATTTAAAGAACACCTTGGAGAGCAATTAAGAGTTATGATTTTTGATGGTAAAGGAAATCAGTTAACCAGTAGAACCATAAAAAAAATTACTGATGAGATGCTAGAATTTGATGTTTCTCAGTATGCATCAGGAACTTATTATGTGAACATACAAATTGGAAATGGAACGGTTTCTACGAAATGTTTTGTAGTTGCTCAGAAATAATAATTAGAAATATTATATTAAGTAATAATTATAGACAAGAAAGATCTTCTTCATAATGAAGAAGGTCTTTCTTATTCTGTAACAATACATTCACAACAAAAAAAATATTAACTATCACCTTTCTAAATATTCAACCATAAACTATTAATACTTTAATTTTTCCCATTAGTTCTAGTGTGAGACTTAGTAAATAATGATGATTTATTAT
>CAYGRM010000596.1:0-2971 GCA_964352225.1 uncultured Saprospiraceae bacterium
CCTTAGATTTTCCTTAATCTTTCTTAAATAATTTTCCATGAAAAATCGAATTGGACTAATTCTTTTAGCCATTTTTTCCATATTTAACAACGGTGATAGTCAAGACGAAATCACAAGAGATACAGGCATCAATCTTATTCCAAACCCTAGTTTTGAAAAATTTAGAAATAAAAATCCTGACTTAAATGCAGAAGCATCTGTTGTCTATCGTAATTATTTATCTAAATGGGGGAGTCCAACGAAAAGTACGCCCGATCTTATTTACACTTATAATGATGGCGTTTCTGATCAAGCTCGAACTGGCGAAAAAATGGTTGGTATATTGACACACAACCCAAATTCTAAACGTTCGGATACTTGGCGAGAATATGCCCAAGTGAAATTGACTCAATCCTTAGAGGAGGGAAAAAATTATCATATAGAATTTTGGGTTAAGAGGCATCGACAAGCCAATATGGCTTCCAATAATATTGGGGCATATTTGGGAAAAGCACCTATTGTAGAAAAAAATTATGAACCCATAACTGATATGCCTTTGGCTGTTAATCAAACGAATATTATCAATCCTGATGAACCGAAATGGGAAAAGATCTCAGGAGACTATATCGCTTATGGGGGAGAAAAATTTCTGATTATTGGTAATTTCTATAATAATGAAAATACCACTTTTAAGAGCGTAAAAAACTTGGGCGAACCTGCTTGGGGAAATCCATATTATTTGTTGGACGATGTCAGTATTCGAGAAATTATCATTGAAGAACCAATCGTAGAAGAACCTGTTTTTGAAAATGTAAAAATCGAAGAAGGGCAAATTATTCGTTTGGATAGAATTTATTTTGATTTTGATAAATGGGATTTGTTACCTGCGTCGAATGAACAATTGGACGAGTTGGTTGGTCTATTGAATAGTTATCCAAGTATGCGAATTGCTGTTCATGGACATACTGATAGCAAAGGTTCTGATCGATATAATGAAGTTCTTTCGGATCGAAGATCAAAGGCGGTGCATGATTATTTACTGAATCATGCTGTTGAATATTCCAGATTAGAGTACAAAGGGTTTGGAGAAGTTAAACCTGTCGATACCAATGACTCAGATGAAGGTCGACAGAATAATCGACGAGTTGAATTTTTAGTTTTGGAACTGAATGAGGAAAATGTTGAAGTGGAAAATGTAGTTCATTATGGAGAGGAGAAATAACTTTCATTTTATGGAGTTGTTAAAAAAAAAGCCTTTCGCAATTTACGAAAGGCTTTTTTTAGTTACATTTTATCCATCATTTCTATTCCTGTCCAATCCTCTTGTACACTCTGTCTATGCCATTTTTTTGCTTTTGTAAGAATAACTGTGCAGTTTTATTCGCTTCATTGAAAATAAATATTCAAATGCGAAATGGCTTACCTTACTTATCGTTCAATAACAATATTTCTATTTTGTCAAAAAAATAATTCAAAACACCTCATAAATAACAATAGGTTCCTTTTTATTTTTCACTTGCACCGTTCCTACTTTTCGACTTTGGAAATCGGTTCCAAGTTGGTGAGACAAATTTTCAGTAATTAAAATTTGATTGGCCTTGGCAGCAGATTGAAGGCGCTGCGCTAAGTTCACCGTATCACCAATTACCGTATAATCTAATCGCTTCAAACTTGCAGATCCAATATTTCCAGAAATCATTTCACCGCTGTTAATTCCGATAGAAACTTCCAAATTAAAATCAGTTACGAGTTCTTCAAAACTTTTATTCAACTGTATTTTGTTGATTATAGCTAGTCCAGTTTTGATAGCTCGCTGTCGATGCTGTTCTCCTTTGAAAACGGCCATAACCGCATCACCCATAAATTTATCCACTTGTCCATCTTGTTCAATAATCGCTTTGACCATTATATCGAAATAGTGATTTAATAATTTTACGACGACATCTGGAGTTTCTTTTTCGCTGATAGATGTGAATTGACAAATGTCTATAAAGATGACAGTTGCTTCGATCGTTTCGTTGGCGGTCAACGACTTTTCGAATTCTTGACTTGCCATAAAATTGAGGACATTTTCATCAACATACATTTTTAGAATATCATTTTCTTGAATGGCTTTTACCGTTGATCTCATTTGTTGAACATGAAGTAATGTTTTTTCCATCGTCAATTCGAGGTCTACAAAATTTACGGGTTTGATCACAAAATCAAATGCACCTCGATTCATTGCCGTTCGAATATTCTCCATGTCTCCGTAGGCGGAAACCATTACAGTCTTGGTTAGTGGTGCAATTTCATTGAGCTTGCCTAGCAAAGTTAATCCATCCATTTCCGGCATGTTAATATCACTTAACACTATATCTACATCTGGATGCTCTGCCATTTTTTCCAAAGCATTATTGCCATTAACTGCAAAGATAAATTCATATTCATGCGCTTTGATCTTCTTTCTAAACTTTTGACGGATCAATAATTCTAGATCCGTTTCGTCGTCCACTACCAAAATTTTGCTTGCTTTCATGATTATAAGGGTTGCTAGTTGTGAGTTGCGGGTTTCCTTTGATTCGCAAATTCACAACAATTAAAATTCATTTCCAATCTCCTTTAATTTTTCTTTTAATAATTTAAAATCTACAGGCTTGGTTAAAAAATCATTTGCGCCGATTTTCATCGCTTCGCTATAATTTTCTTCATCTCCATAAGCTGTTATCATCATCATGACAGGCGGCGGAGGTGGATTAAGAAAATTCGTTTTTATTTCTTTTAATAATTCCAATCCACTCATGCCTGGCATATTAATATCCGAAAGAATAAGAATAGCTTCTTGTGGGTGATCCTTCATAATGGTTAAAGCAGCTTCGCCCGAAAAGGCAAAGTAAAATTCGACCTCCTTTCGCTTGATCTCCTTTCGGAATTTTTGTTGGAAAAGCAATTGAATATCTTGCTCATCATCTACTACTAATATTTTCATTTCGTATAGGATTTTAATGAATAT
>CAYGRM010000597.1:0-2955 GCA_964352225.1 uncultured Saprospiraceae bacterium
CAATTAAAACAGCGCAAAAATCAGTTTGCTTTTCTTTTGATTTAGCAAAAAACTGTTGTGCAATTTTAGCGATTGGAGTTGCTGTTTCGATAGCAATTTCTAAAGCCGAAATTTGTTGTTGAATTTCTTTTTCAGCGTTTCCTTTTAATACAAAAAGGTTTGGAATGTTTTTTTGTAAAAAGGTAGTTTCATGTTTTGCATCTGAAACTGCTTCTGTCATTTGAACTTGGATATTTTCCAAACCATTGACCAAAGCTTTTCTTTCAGGAATATCATTTTGCAAAATCCATGGACGAGATTTTGAAGGGAAATAAAATTGATGGTCTTGAAACTTTAAAGCATTTTTTGCTGCTTTCCAATTTGGAACAGCAGGAATAAAACGATGATGTAAACACAAGGCCGTTTTGATCAAACTTGCA
This sequence comes from uncultured Saprospiraceae bacterium, assembly GCA_964352225.1. Lineage (GTDB taxonomy): Bacteria > Bacteroidota > Bacteroidia > Chitinophagales > Saprospiraceae > CAJQQY01. Next base: position 420 of record CAYGRM010000597.1, read on the forward strand.
ATTCCTGAAGCTGCGTAAGTGTGTCCGATATTTGCTTTGACACTTCCAAGGGCAATCTTTGAATTACGTTTACTAAACCTTGAAGGTTTAGTAAACGTAGCTAATTCAGCCTTATCTTGTGAAGTTACTCCAGTATTCGCAAGTTCTTGATAACCAATGTTTTGTGTATCTAAATTTTTTCCCACAGAATCAATCGTTGCGTACACTTTATCCTCTTTAACTTCACTCGTTTTTTTCAAAACAATTGCTCCTGCACCTTCACCTACTAGCCAACCATCATCATCTTTATTTAAAGAAATACTTGGTTGACTATTTTGATTTATTTTATTTTTTTGATTTCGTAACAATACATTTTCAAGTCCACCGGCAAAGTCAACTCCACCAACCACAACTGCATCTACTTCACCCAGCGACAATAAATTTTGTGCAATTTCTAATGCTTTAAAAACAGAATTTTCACCCTCCGAAACGGTGAATGCTGCTCCTGAGAAATCCCAAAGGGCAGCAATTCGACTTGCCATAATATTACCTACAAAACTGGTATGCTGACTTGGTGTTTGAGAACCTTCTCGGAAATACATCCCGTCTTTGCACAACTCTTCCAACTCTTTTTCTTGCTCCTCAGTAAGCTCAATATTATTTTCTTTTAAGGCTTCTTTTAATTGCCAAGTTACATCCCAACGAGCCAAGTAATGATGAATGGCTAACTCAGATTCCATCGCAATTAATACGGCAACATTTGAACTTTCATCTAAGCCTGCATCTTTGATCGCATTGTCTGCTACTTTGAGAATTAAGGCTTGTTGAGGTTCTAAAGTCTCCGCTTCTTTTGGCTGAATTTTATAGCGTAACAAATCAATTTCGAAATCTTCGATATAAGCTCCTTTTGGCGCTTTTCCATTTTCGAAACCAAACTGTTGAAGCAAGTTTTTGTTTTCATCAAAACCTTTCCAACGTCCTTTTGGTAAGTCTCGAAAATGTTGTTTTCCATTATAAATGGTAGAATAAAAATCTTCTAAATTTGTGCAGTCGCCAAAATGTGCATCCATACCTACTATAGACATCGGTTGCAATTCGACAGGAGCATCAGATTTTGAACGAGGTTGATTTTTATCATAATTCTGAACGACCATGTGTGCGTTCGTTCCACCAAAACCGAAAGAATTAATTCCAGCTTGTTTGTTTTTAGTTGTCCAAGGCGTCGCTTGATTAATTAACTGAGATTCGCCCATCCAACCATTCGTAGATTTTACAGATTCTTCCAGATTGATATTTGAAGGAATAACTTCATGTTGCATTGACAACAAAACTTTGAGCAATCCTGTCATTCCTGCAGCGGTAAGCAAATGTCCCATGTTTGATTTTACAGAACCTAACAATGGTTTTACATTTTGCGTAGCGAAAAAATCTGAGATAGAATTTAACTCAGTAACATCGCCTAGGGGAGTACCTGTTGCATGACATTCGAGGTAGTCTGTATCTTTTGCTGAAATTTGTCCAAGCTCGTAAGCTCGTTCAAAAGCTAATCGTTGACCTTTGGGATGAGGGCTTAAAAGGAATTTTCCACGTCCATCATTCGACAAACCAATACCTCCTATTACTGCTAAAATATTATCACCATCTCGTTCTGCATCTTCCAACCTTTTCAAGACCACCATACCTGCTCCTTCGGAAGAAACTAAACCTGCAGAGTCTTTATCCATTGGGACGAATTTTTTTCCATGCGGTGCGTAGGCATGAAAAATTGAAAATCCCATGTGGATAAATAATTGGTCAGAGGCGCAAACTGCACCTGCCAACATCATGTCAGATTTTCCAGTTACTAATTCATCACAAGCTAATTTGATGGCATACAATGAAGTGGCACACGCTGCATCCAAAGTGTAATGATTAGCACCTAATCCCAATGCTTTTGTAACCATTTGAGAGGGTGTATAATCTAGGATATCGTTTTGCGTGTGTTGTTTGCCTGCCTGTCCGGTAGGCAGGTTATTTTTTATTTTAAAATTCTTGTCGTTGAGTAAGTTTTGCACAGCAGCTTCTGTTGTCTGTGTGTAAACTGATGACATGAATTGATGTGAAGTACTTGTTGGGAAAGATAAATTTCCAAGGATGACTCCGCATTTTTGGAGGATGTCTTTTTGATTATCGTAGCCGCTATCTTTTAATGCTTCTTTGGCAACGTAGAGTGACCATTGATATAATTTGTCTTGTGTTGCTAAAAGGTCGGCTGGTAATTCGTAGCCGTTTGGATCGAATTTGAAATCACGAATGTAACCACCTCGAAGGGAATAACATTTGTCCACCGCTCCTTTTTCGGGATGGAAAAAATCTTGAGGGTCGGCACCGAAATCTTCCTTGGTTGCAAGTGACGTGAGGTCTTTTTCTTGCATTAGGTTTTGCCAGAATTCTTCTGTTGTGGAAGAGCCTGGGAAAAGATTTGAGGTTCCTATTATTGCTATTTTGGTCATTTTTTATTTTTGAAATTGAAAGGTTTTTGCCACAGACTAGCACAGACTTATTTATGACTTTTCAC
>CAYGRM010000598.1:0-2951 GCA_964352225.1 uncultured Saprospiraceae bacterium
TTATAGAATAGAGTTTTAGTTTTCATTTTTTAGCGTATTTTCGCAAATACATTTTTTCATAAAAAATAATAAAATGAATTTAGAAGCAATTTATGCAGGCATCAAAGAGAAAGCTAGCAATTTAGACCCTATCGGCGCTACATTAAAAATGGTAGTGGATGATCAAATAGTATACGTGGATGGATCTGGAGAAAAAAATGAAGTTTCACAAGAAGATAAAGAAGCAGACTGTGTCATCTCTACTTCAATGGAAACTATGAAAGAATTATTATCAGGTAATTCTAATCCTATGATGGCAGTTATGATGGGAAAAGTCAAAATTAAAGGAGATATGGGCGTTGCGATGAAAGTTCAATCTCTACTTAGCTAAAGATTTATGGTGAACGGTTAAGGATGGATTTTCTTTAACGAAATTAATTTTTTATCATTAACCGTTCACTTATCTCAAATCCTTAGCTCGGATAAAAATTTGCCGCAGTTTTGGCTAGTTTTTCAATGACCTCTTCATGATTTATTCCAGTCTTTTTTAGCATTTTAAAAGAGTGATCTCCTCCCTCGAAAATCTCTAAGGTTGCATTCTTTAATTTTTTACATACCTCTTTTATTAAGCTGATCTCGGCTAAGGTATCCCTCGTTCCCTGAAGGAACAGTTGTGGCTGTGAAATATTAGCTAAGTGAGCAGCTCGATCCTTACTCGGCTTGCCAATCGCATGAAGTGGAAATCCAAAATATATTATTCCACTTATATCTGTAAGTAGTTCATTTGCAGCAAGTTGAGAACACATTCTCCCTCCAAAAGATTTACCTCCAATATATATAGGAAGCCCTTTGGACAACTTCTTCGCTTGCAAAATCGCAGCTGAAATGGCTGGCAATGCTTTGTTGGGACGATCAGGAATTTTCTTCCCATTCTCCATATAAAGAAAATTAAATCGAAGGGTCGCTACTTTATTATCTGCTAAAAATTGAGCAAGAGTCTCCATAAATGGATGCTCCATTCCTGCTCCTGCTCCATGAGCTAATACCAGTAAATATTTTGGTTTTACAGGACGAATATAAAGTGCTGAGGTGACTCCAAGTTCTTCAGAAATTGGAAATTGAATTCTTTTTGTATTATGTATTTTCATGATTTTTAGATTTTCTTTTTTGGTAAAAATAAAGTTTAGATTTTTGCAAAAAGAAAAATAAAGTTAATTTTAATCAAATAGTGTAACAATATATTTACAAAATATAAATTCCTCAAAATGGGAAGGCAAAAAACAGCATTAAAAATAGCTTACGAAAATATGATGCGTAAAAAGAAAATCGAAATTCATTTGGTGAATTTGGGAAAACGCATCCAACAACAAGCAAATGAAGTTAAAAGATTATCTCGAATTATGGCAGAGGAAGAAGAGAATATTCATCGGTTAGATAAACTTAGCATGCATTCTCTTTTTCAAACTATCCTGGGAAATAAAAAAGAAGCACTTGAAAAAGAGCGGCAAGAATACTTGATGGCGATTTTACAATTTCAAGGAGCCGAGAAAAATTTAAATGCCCTTAAATATGAAAAAGAGATTTTAGAAAAACAATTAAGTGGATTATTTCAAGCAGAAATAACCTTTGATACCTTATTCAGTAAATTTGAAAAAACAATATTTCACGGACTCGATGAAACAACCAAAGCAAAAATTAAAGCAATTGAGTTAAGAATTTTAAATCATGAAGAACGAATTGTCGAAATAAGAGAAGCCATTCGTGCAGGAAAAAAAGCAGAAAAAGTTTTAACGAAAATTATTGAAGATCTAGCTGAAATAAAAACTTGGGGAAATACTATTCTAGCGAAAAAGAAAATCGAAATTTATGGAGGTGGTAGCCCTACTGAAGCAAAAAAGAAATTTCTGTATCATGCAAAAAATGATGCACAAAAAGCTAATATTTTATTGGAACATTTTGAAATTGAAATACTAGATATTTACAAACAATTCAAACTTGACTATCGACAATACCTCAAAAGCTTCCATAATTTTTTAGAAATATTTTATGATAATTTAATTACTGATTGGATTGTCAAAGAAGATATTAAAAATACTTCTTATGCTATTGAAACTATTCATGACAAGGTTCTGAGAATATTGGCAATGCTAGATAATGAGATCATAAAAACTAAGGATTATATTTTGGAGGAAAAACAAATTATGAAAATGATTATTAGTACTTCATAACCTTTTCACAAAAATTGGTCAATAAAAAAAAGATCAGCAGATGCCAATTCTGCTGACCTAGTTGTGTTAAAACCTAAGTAGTATAATTTTCGAAAAAATTATAAGTCTTTTGGTTTTGTTCGAAAAATTGTAGTTCCCAAATAAAGGGAACTACCGGCGCGTGTTAGTATTCTTCTTTCGTTAAATTTTTGACTTTGTCGCTTTTAAAACGATTCATCTAAAAAATTAGCAATTTCGCAAATGTATATAATTATTTATCATATTCAAATATAATATCAATCTTCAATTGTCGGAATAATTACCTAAGTGATTTCATTACGAACTCCAAAATATGAACCATAATCTTAAGAAACGACGGTAGAATTATTCAAATCAGATAGAGTTACCATTCCATCTTTACATTAACAACATTTATAATATCATTAAGTTCTATCCTATCTGTACCAATTTCATATCCATCCAATACAAAGTCAACTTGTAACTTCTTAGCTTGAATAACTTCACTAACCACCCCAAGTGTAATCATTGGAAAAAACTGACTTCCTTTAGGTGAATTAGGGAAAACTTTTGATTCGAGATTTGAATTTATTAGTGAGGATGGTTGAAATGTAGTATCAACAATTTTATCCTTGATAAAGGATAAAATTATGATTACTGAGCATAAGATTGCCATGAAAAAATGAATTTCCAAAGATATAGCGTGTTTAGTTATTTAAATGCGTTAGTTTGAACAGGCCATAAAAT
>CAYGRM010000599.1:0-2950 GCA_964352225.1 uncultured Saprospiraceae bacterium
GATTGCTGCTTGTGGTAATGGTTGTCCCACTACGATATAGTCTAAGTAAGATTCAGAACATTCAATATCTTTGTCTTCTGGACAAGTTACTATTGGATCTATTTTATCCTGTACTTCTACTTCTACCATACAGGAGTTCACATTTCCTTGAGCATCCTTTACTCGGAATTCTACCATCACCGTTGTATTAACATCGCAGCAATAAAAAGGAACCATCGGAAGGAAATCTGTTTCATTAAAATTAATACAAAAAGGATTATTCATTCTCCTTGCCGTCATTTCTACAATACCGCAGTTATCATAACTTCCATCATCAAACATAGTGGCATCAACTGAAGCAGTTCCATCTGTCCCTATGCCTACAATGGTAAATTCATCACAAATTGCGATTGGTGCAACTTGATCTTCTACTTTAATTTCTACTTCACATTCAGACTCATTTCCACAACCATCTGTTGCAGTCCATTTTACATAATGAAAATCTATATCTAAATCTGAAATAACCCAAGCCTGAATCAAACTGTTAAAAGTAATTACACCCGACGTTGAAGTTGGTACAAAAGAGATATCAGCAGCACCCGTTCCACAATCTGAAGCTGTTGGATATTCTAAAACTACTCCACCTTCACATGAGTTGGAGTTAGTCGAAATAGTCATATCTGCTGGGCAAGAAAGGTCTGGTGATTGTATATCTAAAACTTTAATGATTTGAAGATATTCTTCCACTTCATTGGTGCACCAATCAGCGATAGTCCATGTTCTTAAAATTTTATAACTCCCTCCACAAATGTCAATGATATTATCAGAAGAATAAGTTCCTATATTTTCACAAAGCGGATCTAAACCACCTGTATTTGAAGGACTGGTATCATCTCCACATTCTAAAGTTACGTCTGTTGGCAAATCCAAATCACTAATCTTAACTGGCGTAATCGAAATCGTTTGAGTACAAGAAGTCGTATTTCCAGATTCATCCGTTGCAGTCCATTCTCTTACAATGGTTTTATCACCACCACATAATTCACCTGATAGTGCATCAGAATAAATCAAAGTTACCTCACCACATGGATCAAAATTTGAAACCGTAAATGTATTGTTATTTTGAAAATCAACAGTTGCTCCTGTTGGTACTGGAAAAGAAATATCTTCTGGACTTGTTGACTCATCACACCTAACTGTTGCAGGTGCACAAACTAAGCCTGGAATCAATTTATCCTCCACTAAAATATTTCCCCAACATGGATTACCAGTTGGCCCAACAACCATCACTTCATAGATATTTCCCACATGGCTTCCATTCAAAATAACGGGTAATCCTGTCTCTGTAAAAGTCACCACATAATCATCATAACAGCCATAATTATCTCCTTCTAAAATTTGGTCAGCACCTACTGTTGCTTCGCAATTTTCATCTAGGGATATATGAACTAGGTTATTGCAAGTGATTTCATTTGAGATAGGGATGAATTCGATAATTTCAATATTAAAGGAGCACGTAGAAGTATTTCCACTTTGATCCATTGCTTGATATAAAATTGTTGTAGTTGTATTTCCATCAAAGGTAGTTCCCGAAATTGGTCCACCTATTTGAGTTACAACAGGTATTCCACAATCACCTGTTACTATTGCTGGATTCCAAGTTACTACTGCATCACAAGCCCCAGGATCAAGGTGAATAATAATATTATCAGGGCAACTCAATACTGGTGCTGTACATATCACTACGTCAGTTCCATCACTATCAGGATCTGCTGATCCATCAGCTGCTGAACTTGCATTAACTGTGGCAACATTTGTAAAACCAGCGGTTACATTTGCTTCGGAACAAGTATAAGTGACCGTTTGACCAACGCCCAAACTATTTATCACCATATCACAAATAGGTGATAATGGATCTGTAACAGTTACATTAAGTAAAGTTACAGAACCAGTATTGGCAACAATAATTTTAAATTCAGCGGTCTCACCAGAAGCAATTATTTGAGTATCAGTATCATCAAGTGCCGATTTAGAAATTGAAATAGATGGCCCAAATTGAGCATGGATACTTATTAAAAAACAAAAATTTAAGAGCAATGTAAAAATGACTTTTTGCATGGGGTTGAAATTTGTAGCGAATTATCTATAGGTTATTTAGGAGCACTTAAATAAATAAAAACAGGCTACCTCCATTTTTCTCAACGAAAAGAAGTATCCAATTTTATTTTAAAAACTACGGTTTGCGGGAAAACGGATTTAGGAAATGATTGCTTAAAACGAAAAATGAATTTCATCTCTAACAAAATACTCTAAGTCAACAAAGGTTATCCTTAATTGATTACAAAAAAACTTGAAACGGTAAGTGGGAATAATAAGAAAAATGAATTAAAATTATTGACTAGCTTGGAAATACAAGGCTACATAAATTTCACTTCATCCGAAAAAACTAAAGACAAAGTTATTGATTTTTTTCAAAACATTTATAAAAAAATAATATTAATTTACTTTAATATGTAAATATCTTCCCAAAAAATGCTTCCTCCAAAAGAATTGGAAGAGGCCATCTCAAAAACCGATTTTAAAGCATTTTTATACTTGTACCATGTAATTCCATTAATTTTAAAATTCGCCATAAAACGTCATATATTTTCAAAGTAACTATTTATGATTTTGGTAAAAAAAATCGAAAGACATATCGTTCTTAGCCAACATTTGGTTTGAAAAAAGAATGAAAATCAATAATAATGATATTATAATAAGATTTTTGACTGTTCATGAGAGTTTTTTTGGGATGAGCGTCAATTTCCGATCTTAAAAATTATACTGAACAAACTATTAAGCTAAAAAAGAGAGGCACCTCTTGCGGTTGCAAGAAGTGCCTCTCTTAAAATTTATCTGAAAAGATTATTAGTATTCTAATCTAAAGATTAAGATTAGTCAACCAAAATCATCTTCTTAGTCGCTGTTTCAG
>CAYGRM010000600.1:0-2931 GCA_964352225.1 uncultured Saprospiraceae bacterium
ACTTCAGGATGTTTTGGATACCTTCAAAAAAGGACACAAAATGATGATTCAAATTCACAGTACCTGGTTTCCTTACATTGATCGAAATCCTCAAACCTACATTGACAATATTTTCGAAGCTGAAGAAAAAGATTTTGTCAAAGGGATAATTAAGGTGATGGGAAGTAGTGAGATTCGCATTGGTAAAAAGGGAGAAAAGGTGATTCGCCCATAGTCATTATTAGGTTTTTTTATAAAAAGAATCCCAAAATTTGATAAATCAAATTTTGGGATTCTTTTTATAATTTATTCCTCTCTAAAATTACGGAAGACAAGAATTATCCAATGAAGAAAGTATTAGGCAAAAAAGTACTTTTTTTAAACTAAAAATATTTTGTCGTGTTCCATTCTTTATGAAAAGAGCGGTCATCATCGGTTCTGGAATATCAGGTATTGCAACAAGTCTTCGCTTGCGCAAAAAAGGATATGAGGTAGTGGTCTATGAGACAAACGACTACCCTGGAGGCAAACTTACTTCTTTCACTAAAGATGGGTTTAGATTTGATGCTGGCCCTTCACTTTTCACCATGCCTAACTTGGTAGAGGAGTTATTTGAATTATATGGCGAAGATGTTTCTAAACATTTTCAATACAAAAAAAAAGAGGTAGTTTGTAATTACTTCTGGGAAGATGGAACTACTTTTTCCGTGGATGCTGATGCTGAAAAGTTTGCTCAAAAAGCAAGTCAAAAATTTGGAGTTGCTGAAAAAAAAATAACTGATTATTTAAGTCGAAGTCAAAAGAAATATGATTTAACAGCTCCTATTTTTTTAGAAAAATCGTTGCATCAAATAAGTACCTATTTTTCAAAAGAGACCCTTAAATCATTACTACAAATGGGTTCTATGGATATTTTGAGTAGCTTGAATCATCACAACCAAAAGAGTTTAGAAGAACCCCACTTGGTGCAAATGTTTAATCGATATGCCACTTATAATGGCTCATCGCCTTACAAAACACCTGGAATTATGTCAATGATTCCTCATTTAGAATTACACTTAGGGACTTATTTTCCGAAAGGGGGAATGCAAAATATTACGAGTAGCTTGTTTGAATTGGCTAAAGAAAAAGGAGTGAAATTTTATTTTTCAGAGCAAGTAAAAAGTATTCTGGTCGAAAATAAAAAAGCAGTTGGGATCGAAACTGAAAAGGAAAAAGTGATGGCTGATTTAGTTGTTTCTAACATGGACATTTACTCCAGCTACAAAAAATTAATGCCTAAAGAAAAACATCCTGAGCAGACCTTAAAACAAGAACGCTCCAGTTCTGCTTTGATTTTTTATTGGGGTATACGTGGAGTTTTTCCTGAACTGGATTTGCATAATATTTTATTTTCTAAAAATTATCAAGCTGAGTTTGATGCTATTTTTGAGAAAAAAAGTATTGGTGATGATCCAACTATTTACATCAATATTACGAGTAAGGAAGAGAAAAATGATGCGCCAGAGGAAAGCGAAAATTGGTTTGTGATGATAAATACTCCAGGAGATTATGGGCAAGATTGGGAAAGTATGATTACCAAAGCAAGAGAACACATATTGAATAAAATAAAAAGAACGCTTGGAATTGATGTCGAAAAATTAATTATCACCGAGGAAATTCTCCATCCAAAATTGATAGAAAAAAAGACAAGTTCTTATCGAGGGGCATTATATGGAGCTGCCAGTAATTCTAAATTTGCTGCATTTTTAAGACATCCAAATTTCAGCCAAAAGATTAAGAATTTATACTTTTGTGGAGGATCTGTTCACCCCGGAGGAGGTATTCCCCTCTGTCTTCTTTCAGCAAAGATAGTTGCAGATCAAATTTCAGAAATCAAAACACCTTAAATGTTAAAATGCTTACACTCAACAAACAAAACATATCGATTTTCATAATATGGTTATTTGCCATTTCGGGCATAATCGGTATTTATTTAGGATATGTGAGCTGGTTTATTCCAAAGACACCTTTAAATTTAATACTAGGAGCTGGTCTTTTATTTTTGAACTTACCAATTAATTCCCTACGAAAAATTGGAATTTGGAGTATCGCATTTTCCGTAGGAATGTTGGTTGAAGTTATTGGAGTCAAAACTGGGGATATCTTTGGGAGTTACTATTATGGAGAGAACTTAGGTATCAAACTTATGGGCGTTCCTTATTTAATTGGAGTTAATTGGGCTGTCCTTTCGTTTATAACTGCTGCAATTGCCACTTATTTTACCAAGAATTTTTGGGGATCAATTGTGATGGCAACATGCTTAATGGTTGGGCTTGATTTGTTATTAGAACCTCTAGCTGGCATTTTTGATTTTTGGCATTTCGAAGGAGGGATTGTTCCTCTCCAAAATTATATTTCCTGGGGTATTACTGCTTTTTGTTTACAAATTTTAATTAGAAAAACTATAGATTTCGATAAACCATATTTTTCCACTCACTTATTTCTTACTCAAGTTATTTTCTTCGGATCATGTTACTTGATTCTATTTTAAAGATACTTTTACAATCAAAAGAACAACTTATTTTAATACCTTAAAATGGAACAACTGACAAATTGTATCTCTTGCCAATCTTCACAACTTTCCTCTATTGAAAAGACTACCGCAATGATGCATCCTTCTCAAGAGGAATTTAATTTTGATCAATGCCAAAATTGTGGGCTCGTTTTTTTAAATCCGAGAGTTCCAGAAAAAAATTTAGGTGATTATTATACTGATTATTATTTGCCGTATCGAGGTGATGATGCTTGGGGGAAATATGCAAAATTTGTCGCCAGTAGTCAACATACTGTGGATGGAAAAAGAGTGGCTACGGTGAAAAAATATGCCAGAAATATTGCCAATGCTACTGTTTTAGATGTTGGTTGTGTAAACCAACTTTCCTAAAAATGATTTTTGAAAAATATAAATGC
>CAYGRM010000601.1:0-2930 GCA_964352225.1 uncultured Saprospiraceae bacterium
TTTTTTAAAAGTTCAATCGGAAGGAAAAATTCATTTTCGTTTTTTTCTAAAAAGACTATTCCTAAATCTTTTTCAAGCTCCTCCACAAAAATCTGGAAATCCTCATCAGGAGTTTTCTTTTTTTCACATCCAAACAATGCCACTATCAATCCAACCGCAAATAATAAAACGCCTACTTTTTTCATAAAATATTTTTCTCAATCATTTGTTCTTTTTTCATTGCTCAATGAAGGTAAAAAACTTTACTTTTGCAAAGTTTTATAGTGATAAACTATGAGTGATAAGTGATGAGTCTACGAACACATCCAATTACTCACCACTTATCACTCATAATTCATCACTAAATAAAAATCATGACTTTAGAGCAACAATCCATCAAGGCCACCAATTTCGAATTTGAGAATCAAACGAACTTTTACAAAGGGAAAGTTAGAGATGTCTATACCATTCAAGACAAATTAGTAATGGTCGCTTCTGACCGAATTTCTGCTTTTGATCATGTTTTGCCACGGGCAATTCCATTCAAAGGTCAAGTATTGAATCAGATTGCTTTGCACTTTTTGAATGCTACAAGCGATATTGTTCCAAATTGGGTAGAAGCAACTCCGGATGCCAATGTTGCCGTTGGGATTGCTTGCGAGCCTTTTAAAATTGAAATGGTCATTCGTGGATATTGCGTAGGTCATGCCTGGCGAACTTATCGTTCAGGGGAACGAGTACTTTGTGGAGTGACGATGCCAGAAGGCATGAAAGAAAATGATAAATTTCCAGCGCCAATTATCACACCTGCCACCAAAGCAGAAGAAGGTCATGATGAAGATATTTCGAGAGAAGAAATTATCAAACAAGGAATTGTGAGTGAGGAAGATTATATTTTATTGGAAAAATATACTCGTGAGCTGTTCCAAAGAGGAACAGAAATGGCTGCAAAGCAAGGATTAATTTTAGCTGACACGAAATATGAGTTTGGGAAAAAAGATGGGAAAATTATTTTGATTGATGAAATTCATACGCCTGACAGTTCTCGATATTTTTATGCCGATGGTTTTGAGGAGCGACAGGCAAGTGGCGAAAAGCAAAAACATTTGTCAAAAGAATTTGTGCGAGAGTGGTTAATTGAAAATGGTTTCCAAGGATTGGAAGGACAAACCATGCCAGAGATGCCAGATGAATTTGTGCAAAGTGTTTCGGATCGCTACATTGAATTATTTGAAAATATTACGGGAAGAGATTTTGAAAAAGCGAATACGGAAAATATTATGGAACGAATATTTAGAAATACGGCTGAGTATTTATCGTAAAGTAGCGAGACTCTCCTGAGTCCCAAACACAGAAGAAGACTATTTTATTTACGGGACTCAGGAGAGTCCTGCTACTTATTAAAAAAGGCCTAAAAAGTGAATCACTTTTTAGGCCTTTTTTGTAACAACTTGGAAAGTAGTTTTACTTTATCGAACTACACTCACCGTCATGGATCGATCAAAGGATCCTTTGATAACTGGCGACTGCCGATTCGCAGTATAACTTTTTACATTCGAAGAAATAAAGTCGAAGAGCTCAGTTACTGTTACAATTTTATCGATATTCCGATCTGCTTCTCCTTCCAATCCTCTGATTAAAAAGTGGCTAAAAACACCTTGTCGTAATCCACTTGACTCCAAGGAAATCTCTTCTAATTTTGAAGAAAGAATCAAAGCTGTTCCCGCATTAGATTGAGCTAAATTATTGTAATAAGTATTGATTACTTGCTCGTCCGAAAATTCATTCTCAGGACTCCCTCCTTTCATTGCTAATCCACCGGAGTGACAAGCATCAGCAATACATAATTTATATTTTGCAGGACTTTGCTTTAAAATTTCATTGATTTCATCATGAAATAACTTGTTATTATATCGATCAAAATCAATTGGTAAAAAACAATCCTTTAATCCATGACCGCTGTAATACATCAATACTAAATCATCTGGCCCAGCATTCATAAATAGTTCCTGCATGGCATCTTTGATATTTTTTCGAGTCGCTTCCTCATCAATCAACATTCGAATATTATCATCTCGAAGTGCACCTCCTTCTGGGCTTTTCAAAAACGCATACATTCGATAAGCATCATCGTCTGAGTATTTCAAAACAGGCATATGTGTGTAAGTTGAAATTCCAATGACTAATGCATGAACTTTTATTTTAGAATTTTTCCTAATGTCTGCAAGAGTCGAAATTGTTTGTTCCACAACTGGTTCTTCCGCAGGTATAAATGAAGCTTTCACCGGATCTTCTTGACCGACAAATGTTCCATCTTTCCAATAACCTTGGATCGGTGAACCATCTGATAAATACAAAGTTCCGTAACCATTAAAACTTCCTTCCAACCATTGCCCTTCATAGAATTCTCGATTAGAATACTGGCAAACTCCTTGACCGTGAGGCATTTCATCTTGAAAATATCCAGTATATTTCGCATTCCCTTCATCATAAATATAGGTTCCATGTCCACTTGTGCAATTGCCTTCGATGCAACCTTCCACTTCTCCATATTTCACTCCGAAATATTCACCATTGATCCATTCGCCCATAGTTTCACCTCCATTGACATGGTAAACAATCCCAGCCCCATGCTGAGCATTATTTTTAAAACCTCCAATGTATTTATCACCATTGGGAAAACACCAAGCACCAAAACCATGGGTTTCACCATTAGCAAAAGTACCTTCATACATGCTCCCATCTTGGTAAGAAAAAATGCCCTTACCATTATAGCAATCGCCTTGAATACATTGTGAAAAACTTGGAATAGCATAGATTAGTAACACCGCCATGGTGCTCATTAAGTAATTTCTCATAGTGTAAATTTTTAGAAGACTTGAATCGGTGGGAGGGATAAATCCTTGTCTTGCGGTAACTTATTTTAATATGTTATTTATCATATATCAAAT
>CAYGRM010000602.1:0-2917 GCA_964352225.1 uncultured Saprospiraceae bacterium
TAGGGATTTGTGTTTTGGAATTAATACGATTACGTTTTGCTTTTCGTCGATATTTTTTTTCCAAAAATTCTTGTGCTTTATTTTGAACGGTTCGTTCGAGGATTAAAGTCATTTTTATTATTTGTGAACGATGAATGGTCAGTAATTAACAATTTCTATTTAAACTTATCACTATAATTTTTTACGGGTTTTTCCTAAAAAGTTTCGGATTTAGCCATCATGTAATTACATTGTTACAAAAAACGAAGAAATGGATGATAACATTTTGATTTTTTTCGGTTTAATGCTGTTTTTTGGAATATTAATCAAATGGATTTTTTTCCCAAAAAAGAAATTTCAAACCTTTGATAAAAACTGGAAAACCATTCTTGAGAAAAAGGTTGCCTTCTATGCTAAACTATCGGATGCTGAAAAAACGAGATTCGAAGAGGCTGTCTTATTATTTTTCAATGATGTAGATATAACTGGAATTGAGATAGAAATTGATGATACGGATCGACTGTTAGTAGCTTCAAGTGCGGTGATCCCTCTCTTCGGATTTCCGGGTTGGAGATATCGAAATATCAACGAAGTCTTATTATATCAAGGTTCTTTTAATCAAAACTATCAAACCAAAGGCCAAGATCGAAACGTGCTAGGAATGGTGGGGAGTGGTGCAATGAATCGAATGATGATTCTTTCCAAACCAGCTTTACATCAAGGATTTCGTACTCCCATGGGAAAATCTAATGTAGGAATTCACGAATTTGTTCATTTGCTGGATATGGCAGATGGAGCGATTGATGGACTTCCAGAGATTCTTATGGAACAGCAATATGTTCTACCTTGGCTACATGAAATGCATGAAGAAATTCGAGATATAAAAAAACGAAATTCAAAAATCAACCCTTATGGAGCTACTAATGAAGCTGAATTTTTAAGTGTTGCTGCGGAATATTTTTTCAATCAACCAGAACATTTTGAAAAAAAATATCCTGAATTATTCGACTTGATGGAGAAGATATTTCGACAAGATTTAGCTTAAGTTTATCCCAAAAGACGATTTATGCCCTTATTGAAGTTTTAGAATAAATAACTTCTTTCAAATTAAATAGTTATCTAAGTGAATATTTAGATAGCTATTTTTATTTAGAAAAATGTAACTCAGCTAGCTAAGATAAAACTCAATTACAGAGATTTTTTGACTAGATTTGCCGCTTAAAAAAATCCAATATTATGAAATATTATTTTCTTCTTCTTTCTTTTCTTTTTTCCTTTAATCTTTTTTCTCAAGAGATACCAGACTCTACTTTTATCGTTGAAAATTATGATAAGACGGTTTATGAAATTCCCATGCGAGATGGAGTAAAATTATACACCATTGTTTATTCTCCCAAAGATAAAAGCCAAACCTACCCTATTTTGATGCAGCGAACATGTTACAGCGTTCGACCATACGAAGAAGGCAAACACAAACAACAATTAGGACCCAATCGATTTTTGATGCGCGACAAATATATTTTTGTTTACCAAGATGTAAGGGGTCGATGGATGTCCGAAGGTCGATTTGATAATATGCGACCGCATATAAAAGGGAACGATGTAAAAAATAAAAAAGACATTGACGAAAGTTCTGACACCTATGATACCATAGATTGGTTAATGAAAAACTTAAAGAATCACAATGGCCGAGTGGGCCAATGGGGAATTTCCTATCCAGGATTTTATACAGCTGCTGCTTTGCCAGAAGCTCATCCAGCATTGAAAGCTTCCTCGCCTCAGGCACCAATTGCCGACTTCTTTTTTGACGATTTTCATCATATGGGAGCATTTTTGCAAAGTTATTTATATGCCTTCCCTGTCTTCGGAGTCAATAAAGAAATGCCAACTACCGAGAGTTGGTATGAGCATGAATGGGATACTTTTGAATCAGCTGGTGATCCATCCAATGGCTATGAATATAATTTGAACTTAGGTTCATTGAAAAATGTAAGTGAGAAAATTTATCCTCAAAATTTCTTTTGGGAGCAAGTGGCGGAGCACCCAAACTATGATGAGTTTTGGCAAAAACGATCTATTCTTCCTCACTTAAAAGAGGTAGATCATGCGGTAATGACCGTTGGAGGATGGTTTGATGCAGAGGATTTATATGGGCCGCTGAACATTTACAAAAACCTAGAGGCGAATAATCCAAAAATGAAAAACACCATTGTGATGGGACCATGGAGTCATGGAGATTGGGCGAGAGAAAGAGGAATGCAAGCCATCAACCATATTTATTTTGGAGATAGTATTTCTACTTTTTATCATAAAAATGTGGAAGAACCATTTTTCAAGTATCACTTAAAGCAAGAAGGAAACTTAGATTTACCCGAAGCATTTATGTATGATACTGGAATTAAAGAATGGAAAGAATTTGATGTTTGGCCTCCAAAAAAAGATTCTCCAGTTTCACTTCGTTTTGAAAAAAATGAAAAATTAGTCATCAATCAAGCAGTAGATAATGAAGCTGCTTTTGATTATGTGAGTGATCCCAATAAACCAGTTCCTTATCGTTCTGAGATTATTCCAGTTCGATTTACGCCTCGTCCATTTATGACAGATGATCAAAGACATGCCTCGATGCGTCCTGATGTTTTGACTTTTGCAACAGATACTTTGACGGAGGATTTTACACTTTCTGGTGAAATTATGGCAAAGTTAAATGTCATTCTCTCGGTAACTGATGCAGATTTTGTAGTGAAATTAATTGATGTTTACCCAGCTGATGCTCAACCAACTAAAGCCACTCCAGATCATGTGACGATGGCTGGTTATCAGCAACTGGTTCGGTCAGAAGTGTTCCGAGGGAGATTTAGAAATAGTTTTGAAAAGCCTGAGCCATTCACTCCTGGAAAATTGGAAACAGTTAATATTCCACTTCAGGATGTTTTGCATA
>CAYGRM010000603.1:0-2899 GCA_964352225.1 uncultured Saprospiraceae bacterium
AGGTCAGACTGACGATTATAATATACAGACCAAATTACTCTCGTCAGTCTGACCTCTGGCAGCGAGTGCAACGACTGTTCTGACCTCTGACAGCGCAGCGGTCTTAAAAACTCAAAATTAACAAATACAAAATTCCCGAGAGCATAATGTATTTTGAAATTTGACTAAGTAAGTGAAATTCTTTTTTAGTTTTGGCTAAAAATAATTTAACTATGGAAAATATTAATGGTAAAATTATTCCAACTAAAATATAGATAAGTCCTAGGTCAAACCCATTTTCTTTTTTGAGAAAAAGCCAATACCCTAAAATTAATAACAATACATTTCCAAAAAATATTCCGACCCATTTACCCGTCTTTTTTCCAAAAATAATTGGAAGTGTTTGACAGCCATTTTTTCGGTCACCTTCCTCATCTTCAAGGTCTTTTATGATCTCTCGAAACATAGTCGAAAAAAAGGCAAATAAAAGATAAAAACCGAATAGTTCTACAATTTTATTTCCTACCTCTAAGTTGTCATAGTTCAATAACCAAACATTTTCACGCTCTGCAAAAATGATGATTCCTGCCACAAAAGCACAAAATATGGAAACCACTACATTTCCCCATAAGACGCTCTTTTTCAAGGACTTAGAGTAAAAGAAAAGTAAAAAAACTGCGGTTGGATAAATGAAAATTAAAGGTAAGTTATTGACATAAAAAGCTAAATAAAGTGAAATCAGAAATCCTAAGATCGAAATTCCCCAATATAATCTCCACGCATTTGGTTTAGAAATATATTGGTTAATAATTACTTGTTTTGGTTTATTTAAAAGATCAATTTCATAGTCTTCTAAGTCATTAATAATGTATCCTCCAGCCGCAATAAAAACAGTAGATAAAACTAAAATTGAAAAATGGAAATGATCTAAAAGAGGGGAGAGATCAGCCGTTTGGAAAGCTGGAATTAAAATTAAATACTGCAATAAATATTGCGTGAGCACAACAATGAGTAGATTAGGAAATCGGATGAGTTTGAGGAAAGGCAAATCTATATTTTTAATGATTAGCTGATAACCAAAAGCATAAATATTTATTCTTCAGGCATCCATTTTCCATGCAATCGCATTACTTTTTCAATGACATCTCTAGCACAACCTTTACCACCTTCGATGGGCGAAATGTAGTCTGCGATTTCAATAACTTCATGAGCTGCATCTTTTGGGCAAGCTGCAACTCCCACTTTTTGCATCACTTCAAGGTCTGGAAAATCATCACCCATATAAAGAATATTAATCGGATGAAGTCCGTAAATATCTACCAACTCTTCGTACACTTCCACTTTATCACTTACTCCAGAATGGACATCTTTAACACCTAAGTCTTTCAATCGAGTCACTACCCCTTCAGATTTTCCACCAGTAATAATCACAACTTTATAGCCTTTTTTCAAGGCATGCTTAATTGCATATCCATCCCGAATACTCATTTTGCGAAGCAGCTTTCCACTTTCCAAAACGATGATTTCGCTGTTGGTCAAAACTCCATCTACATCAAAAATGAAGGTTCGAATATCTTTAAATTTCTCTAGGTAATTCATATTGAAGCCGTTTTACGATGGATGTTTTACATTAGACGTTTCACAAAAAGAGGAAACGTTTAACGTAAAACGTCCATCGATAAGCGAAGCGAAAGTGTTACTGATTATCTCTCCATTCATACACCCACTTCGCTTGGATTTGCTCCAAATGACCTTCGTTGCATTCTTCCTTTTTTCCTTCAAAATTAGGAAGGCTCAAGATCCAATCAATCAAATCAGTAAACCGAATTCGATAGATTTTTTGTTCAGAAAATTCATCGCCGAATTTGTCGTACAATTTCATTGCGATGTCTTCGTGGTCTGGCCAATTAATTGGAAAATCGTCTATATCTTTGAAACTCATATTCTTTTTTTGAAAAGTTAAATTTACTAATGTTCGTGTCCGATGATTCGAGATTGATCTGGAATTTCAACTTCAATTACAGCATCTTTTTCCAAGATAACGCATTGACATCCCAATCTAGATTCCAATCTTGGATTGATTGCTCGGTCAATAAAGTCTTCTTCTTTATCTGAAATTTCTTCCAAAAATTCGTCTCCTGAGTGTACATAAACGTGGCAAGTGCTGCATGCACAAACTTCTCCACAGTTATGACTTAAGTGGACATCATTTTCTTCAGCTGCTTCTAATATAGTGAAACCTTCTTCTATATTTTCCACCGTTTTTGGTGGGATATTTTTGTCCTCGAAGGTAAATTTTACCGTCGCCATTGTATTATTATTTTGAATGATTCTAAAAAAGAATGCAAATGTAATTTTTAATCAATAGTTAAACAACTAATTGGGGGAGAAGTTCAAGGGGAAAGGAATGGAAATATCGAATATCGAACAAGGGTTTGCGAAGTTTGACGAGAGTTACTCAAAGATTTCAAGTTCGAACATCGGTTTGAAAAATGAGGAATATTACTGCCTTTGTCAAATTTCTCAATTTTCAAATTCTGGGTCATAAATCAATACTCCCATTATTTCCTCCTCGGCGAAGGTATCAATCGATTCCGAATACTCGGACTCATTCCTGCATAAACCAATAATAAAAATTCTTCATTCGTAATATTCACCGCATTAATAAAATTAGTTCTAAAATCGGTCAAAGTATTTTGACTATCGTATCCTCGAACTACTTGGTTATGAACAGTTTTATTTTTTGGTTTTCCAAAATCTAAAATCACTCTTATCGGAGTTGGATTTTCATAAGGCATATGGAATAAGTGAATTCCTTCTTCTCCCTTCAAAAAACTAAAAAGAGAATATCCTTCAAGGTGAATGAACTGTTTTTCCTCATCTGATTCCTTTTCCAAATTAAGGTAATCAAAGAGATGGT
>CAYGRM010000604.1:0-2895 GCA_964352225.1 uncultured Saprospiraceae bacterium
GTGCAGGAACAATGGGAAATGGAATTGCTCACGTTTTTGCCATGAAAGGGTTTAAAGTAAGTTTAGTTGATATTTCAGGGGCAGCTTTGGAAAAAGCTTTGGCCACCATCGACAAAAATCTCGAACGAATGGTTGCTAAAGAAAAGATTTCTGAAAAGGACAAAAAGGCTACCTTAGCCAATATCACAACTTTTTCAGATATGAATGCAGGTGTGAAAAACGCAGATTTAATCGTCGAAGCAGCAACTGAAAATGTGGATTTAAAACTTCGAATTTTTAAATCGTTAGATGAGGCGGCTCCTAAAAAAACCATTTTAGCAACCAATACTTCTTCGATTTCGATTACGAAAATCGCAGCGGTTACTTCTCGACCTGAGAAGGTAATTGGGATGCATTTTATGAATCCAGTTCCAGTTATGAAATTGGTAGAAGTGATCAATGGATATGCCACTTCAAAACCTGTTACGAAAAAAATTATGCAACTTTCCAAAGATTTAGGGAAAGTACCGACTGAGGTGAATGACTACCCAGGATTCGTTGCGAATCGGATTTTGATGCCGATGATTAATGAAGCGATTTATAGTTTGTTTGAAAGTGTTGCAGGGGTGGAGGAAATTGATACGGTAATGAAATTAGGAATGGCTCACCCAATGGGACCTTTGCAATTAGCAGATTTTATTGGTTTAGATGTTTGCCTTTCGATCATGAATGTATTGCATGAAGGTTTTGGAAATCCAAAATATGCACCATGCCCCTTGCTCGTAAATATGGTTACTGCTGGAAAATTGGGCAGAAAATCTGGTGAAGGTTT
Source organism: uncultured Saprospiraceae bacterium (assembly GCA_964352225.1). GTDB lineage: Bacteria > Bacteroidota > Bacteroidia > Chitinophagales > Saprospiraceae > CAJQQY01. Next base: position 812 of record CAYGRM010000604.1, read on the forward strand.
TTATTCCTACGGGCATGGAACCAAAGAATGGATTGTCTCGAAAAACTTCAAATAGAATTAGGAACGTTAAACATTGAACCTCCAATGTTTAACGTTCTTTCTAAAAATCCTCGTCGTCGATATCCTTCCAATCTTCGATTACTCTACGTTCCTTTTTAGTCGGTCGACCAGTTCCTTTTTCTCTAATTTCAGATCTTCCTTTTCCAATATACCAAGCATTGAATTTATTTAATTCATCCTCGGGTGTAAGATTTTCGTAGCAGGGTTCTGCTAAGGCAGCAGAGACTCTTTTGTCAATTAAGTTCACTACTTTATAAATCATGTCGAAAGAATTTTTTCTAACTTTTAAAATCTCACCACCTTCCAAAAGGAAGGAAGGTTTTAAAATAGAATCTCCGATTTTTACTTTGTTCGTTCGGCAAGCATCAGAAGCTTGAGTACGTGATTTATAAATACGTACGCTCCATAACCATTTATCTACTCGTACTTTTTTCATGTTTTCTTTTTTGTATTCCGAAGCTCCTGCCTCGGATTCGAAGCAGGAGCTTCGAAATACGTTAAACTTATTTTTTAAATCGCTCACTTTTTAAAGGAGGCCATTGAAGTCGCATTTTTTTCAATGTTTCCAAAACGATTTTAGCGATACTATAATCTCGATAACTTCGACTATCAACTGGAACTATGTGCCAAGGAATATCACTATTATTGATCGCATATTCGTAGCAACGACGGTACTTATTCCAAAGTTCCCGCTCTTTCCAATCTCCATCATTATGTTTCCAATTCTTTTCAGGATCGTCAACTCGCTCTTGTAATTTTTCCAATTGACGCTCTTTGGAGAGATGCATGTAGAATTTTAAAACTGTGGTATTATTATCAAATTGCAATAAATTCTCAAAGGCATTGATGGCATCCATTCGCATTTTTTGTTGCTTAGGTGTGATCCATCCATGTACTTTTTGAATTAAAATATCTTCGTAGTGTGAGCGGTTAAAAATTTTGATTTGTCCTTTTTCAGGAGCATGCTTGTGGACTCGCCAGAGGAAATCATGGGCAAATTCTTCGTCGGTTGGTTTTTTAAAACTGGTTACACTTACTCCTGAAGGACTACAATAATTAAATACATTTTTAGTAGCACCATCTTTTCCACTCGAATCCATTCCTTGAAAAATAATCAAAATACTTCGCTTTCCTTCTGCGAGCATTTTATATTGCAATTCTGCGATTTCTTTAGCCATTTTTTTTGTGGCTTTTTTTATGTCGTCTTTTTCAGTTCCTTTTGGTGGGGTAGTGGGGATTTTTGAAAGTTTTATCATGTTGTTTTGTTTAAATTAAAGTTTTGTATCATTTAGGTTGAGTCAGCTAGTAATGGAAATTTATGGTTTATTAAAAGTGGTTTTTAGTTCATCATTTGAAAAAATCTGATTAAGCTTTTTATGCAAATTTTTAAATTCATCAGGATTACACTCAAATTCAATTTCAATATTAATTTCTTGTAGGTTATCAATTCCTTTTTGATCAAAATCAATTTGAATCCTATTTTTACAAAGTCTTATTTCTTTTACTCCTCCATAACCACTCATTGTTTGATCATTCTTTTCAATATAGTAAGTGTCAATACCTAGTTTTTTGTCTTGATGATCATAATCATCTGAATCTTGGATTATAAAATAGATGTGCTTATTGCGTTCAGTTTTTTCTCCTGAGAATCCAATAATAAGGATGTTATTTTCATCATAATCTGCAAAAATTTCTTTGGCTTTGAATTTCATTTTAATTACTTAGATCGTCTTTGTATATGCGCAGTCGTCAGCTTTTGCTGACGATTGGCGTATATACTTTGTTCGCTACCGTGTTCTTTTTTTTAATTTTTTGTATTTGTATTTAGTGTATCCCAAAAGGTTATCGTATTCATCTTTATGCAGAATTTTGATTAATCTATTTTTGTCGTCGTAAATGAATTCTTGTTTTTCAGTCAACACTATTCTTGAACCAACATTTGACAATTTTTGATTGTAAATTTTATCATCTAATTCTAAAGGTAATTCCAATTTACTTTTCGAGGAACTTCTTATTTCTCCATT
>CAYGRM010000605.1:0-2881 GCA_964352225.1 uncultured Saprospiraceae bacterium
GGTGATTATTGGGTTTTAAATTTGAAAAGTGGTCGATTGCATCAGCTGGGAAAAGATTTAAAATCCTCTTCGTTGATGTTCGCAAAATTTTCTCCAGATGATCAGCAAGTTGCCTTCGTCAGCGAACACAATGTTTATGTGGAAGAAATTTCCTCAGGTGTGATTAAACAATTAACTTTTGATGGCTCAAAGACTTTGATTAACGGAACTTTTGATTGGGCATATGAAGAAGAATTTGATTGTCGAGATGGATTCCGTTGGAGTCCTGATGGAAAAAATATCGCCTATTGGCAAGTTGACGCCAAGGACATCAAAAACTTTTTGATGATTAATACTACTGACTCGATTTACTCTCAAACCATTCCTGTGCAATATCCCAAAGTAGGCGAAGATCCTTCTTCTTGCAGAATCGGAGTTGTTGCTGCAACTGGTGGAAAAACCAAATGGATGGATATTCCTGGAGATCAAATCCAAAATTATTTACCGCGAATGATGTGGGGAGAAGACAGCAAACATCTCCTCACTCAACAAATTAATCGGAAACAAAACACCTTAAAACTTTGGTGGTCAAATATCAACACAGGAATTTCTAACAACATACACACGGAAGTCGAAACTGCTTGGATCGATGCCGTAGAACCTGACGATTGGCTTTGGTTGAACAAGGGAAATTCCTTCACTTGGACAAGTGAAAAAGATGGCTGGCGAAACCTTTATTCTATTTCCAAAGATAGTGAAAAAGAGACGATGCTTTCTCCCGGAAACTTCGATGTAATTTCTATTCAAGAAATTGATATTAATGGTGGTTGGGTTTATTTTATCGCCTCGCCTGATAATCCAACTCAACGATATTTGTATCGAACATCTTTAGTGAAAAAAGGAGAAACACAACGCTTAAGTCCTGATAGTCAAGCAGGTACGCATAGCTACCAAATTGCACCCGGTGGAAAATATGCCTTCCATACTTTCTCCAATGCTAACACCCCTCCGATGAAAGAGCTCATCAGTTTGCCCGATCATCGCCAAATAAAATTACTATATGACAATGAAAATTATAAAAAAGAATTTGATGCGCTAGCCACTACGCCAACTGAATTTTTTAGAGTAAAAACCGAAGATGGAGTCGAAATGGATGGCTACATGATGAAGCCTCATGACTTTGACCCGAGCAAAAAATATCCTGTCATTTTTTATGTTTATGGAGAACCTTGGGGACAAACCGCTAAGGACAATTGGGAGGGTAATTTATGGCATCAGATGCTGACCCAAAAAGGCTACATCGTGATGACTTTGGATAATCGAGGAACGCCTTCTCCACGAGGTCGGGAATGGAGAAAAAGTATTTATCGAAAAATCGGCGTGATCAACTCTAGAGATCAAGCGATGGCTGCCAAGGAAATTCAAAAATGGGACTTTGTAGATGCAGACCGTTTGGGCGTTTGGGGATGGAGCGGTGGAGGATCCATGACTTTGAATTTATTATTCCGCTATCCTGAAATTTACAAAACTGGAATTTCCGTTGCCCCTGTTGCCAATCAATTATTGTACGATAATATTTATCAAGAAAGATACATGGGGGTGCCTTGGGAAAACAAAGAGGATTTTGTGGAAGGATCACCATTAACTTATGCGAAAAATTTGGAGGGAAATTTATTGTTAGTTCATGGAACGGCAGATGACAATGTTCACTATCAAAATGCAGAAGTACTCATCAATGAATTGATCAAACACAATAAATTATTTCAAGTGATGCCTTACCCAAATCGGTCTCATGGAATTTATGAAGGTCCCAATACTCGTCGACATTTGTACACTATGATGACAGACTATTTTTTGAAAAATTTAGAAAAAGGCGGGAAAGTAATTAAAACTAAACCTTAATTTTTTTCACCACAGATTTTCACAGATACTTTAAAATATCTATTCTGTGAAAATCTGTGGTGAAATATTCAAAATTCCGCTTCAACTTCTACACTCATCACCTCTCGACTGATCGGATGCTGAAATTCAATCCACTCCGCATGCAAGTACAATCGATCATTTTTTTTTCCATATAAATCATCTCCAATAATTGGTATATTTAATCCAAGAGGATGAGCAGCATGCACTCGCAATTGATGCGAACGCCCCGTAATAGGAAAAAAATGAATTCTAGTTTGTTCATTTTTTCGCTCGATGACTTTCCAATTTGTCTGAGCAAGTTTTCCATGTTCGTAACAAACTAGTTGCTTGGGACGTTCATTCCAATCTGTTCGCAACGGTAAGTCTACCGTTCCTTCTTCCCCTGAAACAAGACCTTCAAGCAAAGCAACATATCTTTTTTTAATGGTTCTTTTGATAAATTGAGATTGCAGATTTTTGTGAATTTCCAAAGATTTCGCAATCAACATTATTCCAGATGTGGACATGTCAAGTCGATGAACAATCAAAGGGCCAGTTGCTTCTGGGAATTTTTCCTTCATTCTATAGGCAACAGAATCTTGAATATTCTTTCCTGGAACAGATAAAAATTCAGCGGGCTTGTTGACCACTAATAAATATTCATCTTCAAAAATAATTTCTATTTCCTTTCCCTCGGCTGGATTTTTTAATAATGGATTTTCCTCCACTTTCATCCCTTTCAGCATGTGCCCCAAAATTGGTTTGCATTTTCCGATGCAAGCTGGATAAAAATTTCGATGCTTCCTTATTTCAGATTTTGGAGATTGTCCCCACCAAAATTCTGCCATGGCTAGAGGTTTCATTTTATGTTGGAAAGCATATTGCAATAATTTGGGAGCAGCGCACTCTCCTGCTCCGCCCATTGGAGTTTGATCTTGAAAAATATCTACCAAACTTTTTATTTCTCCAGCTTGATTTAAAAATTGGTATTGATCAAATA
>CAYGRM010000606.1:0-2874 GCA_964352225.1 uncultured Saprospiraceae bacterium
ATTAAATATCTCCAAAACCATTTTTTCCAAAATTATTATTATTTTTTATTTGAAATGTTTTGATTTTAATTTTGAATGTTTTAATTTTCCAAAATAATAACTATTCTCTGGTTTCAATTCTTTTATTCATTAATTTCCTAAAACTTCTATGAATATGAATATTACCTTCAAAGAATTAAGAAATATTAAACATTCACTTCCTACTGGTAGCATTTCAAAAATTGCACAAGAATTAGATCTCGATGAACAAACTGTAAGAAACTTTTTTGGGGCTAATAAAACTCCTGGACAACCGCCTAAATGGCATCTTCAAGCTGGTCCAGATGGCGGAATCGTACACATTAATGACACAACTATTTTAGAAATGGCTAAAAAAATTATTGTGGAGACTGAGAAGTCTTCTCCACAAGCCTTATCTTAAATAAAAAAGGGAAATAATAAATTATTATTTCCCTTTTTTTCATTACAAAAAAGCTTGCTATCATTCGGTACAAAAAGAATTACCAGAGAATGAATGATAGCGAGCTTTTTTTTTAACTGCTATTCAAAATATTTCCTACATTTTTATATAAAACTCCTTGGTTAGAGCAATATATTCGGGAGTGAAATCATTTCGCTGATCAAATTGAATAATTAATTCATCTGTAACTTCTGGGAGTTTTATTTTTTCAAATTGTAATAGTAATCGTTCAACAGGTTTCTCTGCTTTAGGTTTGACCTGAGTCACTTTAGTACAATAAAAATTATAATTTTGAGCCAACTCTTTAAAACGTAACCCTTCGATAAATGGTAAAATCACACAAAATTTCCCCCCCTTCTTTAATAATCTTCGAACACAGCTGAATAAATCACCATTCGGTAATTTGATGGTATGCCGCACTTCATTTCTACTTGTTTGTGAGGATAATGTACCACCCGTGAAAAATGGAGGATTACAAACGATTAAATCATATTCCTTTCTTGTTGTTTTCGCATAATCTTGAATCGGTTCCTCAAAGCTATTTAAGCGATCGAAAAATGGACTTTTTCTCATATTTCGCTCTGCAGTTTGGCAAGCAACAGCATCAATTTCAACGGCATCTACATTCGCATCCAAATTCCTTTGAGCGAGCATAATAGCGATCACGCCAGTCCCTGCTCCAATATCTAAAATCTCGCTCGCCTCTCGAACATCCGCCCAAGCACCCAGTAAAACACCATCTGTACCAACTTTCATAGTACAACCATCTTGATCAATTTCGAATTTTTTGAATCTAAAAATTGAAGATGATTTTTGTGTTAACTCTTTTTTTTCTATTGACATTATTTGATAATTTATTGCAAAAATACTTACTTTGAAGCTATTCTTATAACTCCCCATCCTAAATTCCGGAATCTTAAAAAATGCCTGTCATTTTAGTGATAATCATCATTTTTGATTATTTCAAGCTTCTGGGCATGCTTTTTGAATTTTCTTATTGACATATCTTAAAAAACACATCAAAAGTAATTATTAAAATGAGGAAACAAATTATACTTGCTCTATGTTTAGGCCTTTTCTTAGCATCTTGTAAAAAAGATGATTCTGATGGCGGAGGTGGAGATCTTGAACGAAATTTACAACTAGATACAGATCTGACTGAAGCTCTTAATACAGCCTCAAATGGAGTAGGAACTAGCTATTTCATCCTTCCTGAAAGTAATGACTTTGAAAATATCCCACAAGATCCTAATAATCCTATTAACGATAAAAAAGTCGCTTTAGGCCAATTATTGTATCATGAAACTGGTTTGGCATTAAATCCAATGAAGGAATTATCCGAAGGCACATATTCTTGTGCATCTTGTCATTTTGCCTCAGCTGGATTTCAAGCAGGACGATTTCAAGGAATTGGGGAAGGTGGAATTGGTTTTGGAATCAATGGTGAGGGGCGAGTGAAAGGGTCATTATACGAGGGTACCGAATTAGATGTACAACCTATCAGAACGCCCTCTGCTATGAATGGAGCCTACCAAAAAGTTATGTTGTGGAATGGTCAATTTGGAGCAACTGGCGTTAATGCAGGAACTGAAAGTAATTGGGTTCCAGATACTCCGATAGAAACCAACTTTCTTGGATTTGAAGGATTAGAAACTCAAGCAATCGCAGGTTTGGGAGTTCATCGAATGGAAGTAAACCCGGAGTTCTTTACCAAATACCCAACATATCAAGAATTGTTTGATCAAGCTTTTTCACAAACTGATATTGCGGAAAGATACTCGCTAAAAAATGCAGGACTTGCCATTGCAGCTTATGAAAGAACATTATTAGCCAATCAGGCACCCTTTCAAAAATGGTTAAGAGGTGATGAATTAGCTTTATCTGATATAGAAAAAGAAGGAGCAATTTTATTTTTCGGAGAAGCTAATTGTGCCAATTGTCACAATGGTCCTGCCTTAAATTCGATGGAATTTTATTCCTATGGTATGAAAGGTTTGTCTGAATGTCCAGAAGAAATTTTTAAGCCTGATCCTGCTTCAGCAGAATTAGGAAGAGGAGGATTTACTAAACTAGAAATCGATAATTATAAATTCAAAGTTCCTCAATTATATAACCTAACTGACTCTCCGTTCTTAGGCCATGGATCTAGTTTTAGAAGTGTCAAAGATGTAATAGTTTATAAAAATAATGGAATAGCAGAAACTAGTATAGTCCCAACTTCACAGCTAGCCAATGATTTTGTCCCGTTAAATTTGACGGAGACTGAAGTCAATGCTATTTCGGCATTCATAGAAAATGGATTGCGAGATCCTAATTTAAAAAGATTTGAACCTGAAAGCTTACCATCTGGAAACTGCTTTCCATTTAATGATCCCTTAGCAGCAAATGAATTAGGATGTAATTAATTTTAGTTC
>CAYGRM010000607.1:0-2873 GCA_964352225.1 uncultured Saprospiraceae bacterium
TCCAAGAGCAATCCAAATCCACTTATTTTTATTTTTTAAAAAATACCTTTTTTCGACGTTAACTGTTTTAGAATTATTCCGTTATTTGTATATCAATAAAATATCAAGTCACAATATGAAGAATCATTTTTTTATCGGATTAGTCTTTTTATCTATTTGTTTTTCTTTTTGCAAAAATAGTACTCAGAAGTCGAAAGCGGATAAAGTTACTCCTTTTGAATCTGCCATGCCCCATACTGAAACGAATTTTAATTCAGAATTATCGCAGGAAGACAAGAAAAAATTAGCGAATGCAAAAGGTAAATCTGCCATTCCCATTGCAAAAAACGAAATGGATTCCATGATTCAATATTCAAATGAAATATTACATATTTTTTCATTTTTCAAATTAGATAATCTTGAATCTTTGCAAGCCAATCAAACAGTTTTGGCTACCCGACAAGAATTGGGTGATTCGTTGTTCAATGTCATATTATTTAGCCTAAATTCAGCCCAATTTTCTAATAATATTAATTCGTATATCCGAGAAAATGACGTGACTTCAGAAGTATTCTATTCGTCAGACACATTGAATTCAGCATGGTATCGCAAGATTCATCCTAATTGGTCGGGAGAAGTCCCAGCCATTTTTATGGTAAATGAATCAGATGGAACGCATCTTTTTTATCAAAAATCATTTTCAAAAGAAGAACTTTCTACTTTGATTCAACCATTTATTTTATAAAATGAATGTTATAACTTATTTATTTATTTTTACCTGAATAAATAGGTTAAAAACATATTTTTTTTGTCCTAATTAGGACATTAGAATAAAGGGAAATAAGTATATTTGCAACCAATTTGATTCAATGGTGTTTAAAATTTATTAGAATCGCATTATTAACAGTTAATAAAATAATATTATGGCATTTCAATTCACAGACGATAATTTTCAAGAAGTAGCAATCGAAAAAGAAGGCGTAGCAGTAGTAGATTTTTGGGCAGAATGGTGTGGGCCTTGTCGAATGATTACTCCAATTATTGAAGAATTAGCAACTGACTTTGAAGGTAAGGCAACTATCGGAAAAGTAAATGTTGATCAAAATCCTAACGTTTCAATGAAGTACGGTGTACGAAGTATCCCAACTATTTTGATTCTTAAAAACGGAGAAGTAGTTGACAAGCATGTTGGAGTTACTACCAAACAAGCATTGCAAGATAAAATTAATAAGGCTTTAGCTTAATTCAATTTTGAAAGAAATAGTAATATTACATCTAATATTTCTATAAAAAATAATACTTTAAAGCCCTTGTTCTAAATCGGAATGAGGGCTTTCTTATTTGGAAAACTTTACTTGTTTTCTGACGTATTTAAAAGTGAAGATTTTTCTTTAATGAATTAGGTGTCAGCAACCATCTTGAAACCTGACCACTCAAAAATAATAAAATGGATTTATTAGATAATTTCGAAGTTAAAGATTTAGGGAATTTAGATTTGTTGGCGAAGCAAGTCGTGGAAGGATTTATTATCGGATTGCACAAAAGTCCATTCCATGGATTTTCTGTAGAATTTGCCGAACATCGATTGTACAACCCTGGAGAAAGTACCAAAAGTATAGACTGGAAAGTCTATGGTCGAACAGATAAAATGTTTGTCAAAAATTACGAAGAAGAAACTAATTTACGATGTCAAATTGTGATTGATTCTTCTTCTTCTATGTATTTTCCCAAACCTGATAATAAGAATAAAAAGAAATACACCAATAAGTTGCAATTCTCTTCTTTGGCCGCAGCAGCGCTGATGAACCTTTTGTCTAAGCAACGTGATGCATTTGGTTTGAGTATTTTTGATGAAACAGTTCACACACATACTCGATGTAAAGTGAGTACTACTCACTATCGCTTATTGTTGACATTTTTACAAAAATTAATAGACAATCCTGAAGACAATCGAAAAACTTCGACGACGGAGGCTTTGCATCAGATTGCAGAAAGTATCCATCGAAGATCATTGGTGGTGATTTTTTCAGATATGATGGAACAGAGCGATGATTCAGAAAAACTATTTAGTGCGCTCCAACATTTGAAGCATAATAAACATGAGGTGGTTCTTTTTCACGTAGTGGACAAAAAGAAGGAAATGGATTTTGAATTTGAAAATCGTCCTTATGTTTTTGTTGATATGGAAACTGGCGAGCAAGTGAAATTACAGTCGAATCAAGTGAAAGATTATTATGTGGAGCAAATGGCGAAGTTTAAGGAGAAAATGAAAATGAAATGCTTACAGTATAAAGTGGATTTTGTGGAGGCGGATATTAATCAGGGGTTTCGGCCTATTTTGCAGAGTTACTTGGTGAAGCGGAGTAAGATGAGTCGGTAGGATATGGAAATATAATTCGGTTGGTCTTGGTATATAGAAGTTCGCTACCATGAAAAAAGAAAAATGAAGTACTTCCAAATAATCATATTGCTAATTTTTATTTCAAGTTGCAAAACGAATTACGAAGGAATAAAGAGAATAGAAACGCAAGTTGATTATCGACACAATATTTATGGAAAAGCGATTAAAAGAAAAAAGTGGAAAAGAAAAATTGAATATCGTAATTATAATAAAGACGAAAAGTTAATTGAAATTGGTGCTTATGGAGAAAGAGGAGGATTTAGTAAGTCGAAATGGAATCCGAAAGATTCTACATTGGAAATAACAACTGGCAGTTTTAGAAATCATAAGAAATTGGATTTTATTGAATATTTCAAATACGATAATAAAGGACAATTAGTTGAAAGAACTTTTTCAAGATGCCGAAATAATAAAATTCATCATTTAGCATATCGAGATAAGTTTAATTATAAAATTGATTCTATGGAGAATATAGTTTACAAAGAGAATGGAG
>CAYGRM010000608.1:0-2862 GCA_964352225.1 uncultured Saprospiraceae bacterium
TTTTTGCCGCTGACTTTTTATGACTGTTATGACATTCCGCTGTTTTTGCTGCTGGCTCAAACTGACTTTCTGTGTTTTGGATATTTCAATTAGGGAAAGTCAGTTGAATTGATTCAAGTCTATGGTTAGAAGTCAACCCAAAGTCATAACAGTCATAAAAAGTCAGCGGCAAAAAAAATACAACCATTTCCCACCCACCTCTCGTCGATAAGAGAAAGCACAATTATTTAAACTAAAAATATAAATCTATGAAAAATTTTTACGCGATTCCTTGGGTGATTTGTTTTCTCTTTTCTCAAAATATAACAATACATTCACAAACTTCCTTAACTGGGAAAATTACTGATAAAGATACTGGTGAAGAGATGATTGCTGCCAATATTGAAGTTTTAAAAAATGGAGTTTTGATTCAAGGCGAGACGACTGACATTGATGGAAATTATAGTCTTCGGATTGCCCCAGGAACGTATGATTTGAAAGTGACATATACTGGCTATGTTGACCATTTAGTTACAGGTGTTATTGCAAATGCGGGGCAAAATACAAAAGTAGATGTGCAACTAAACACAGGAGGAGCGGTGTTAGAAGATCTAATGACATTGGAATATAAAGTTCCTTTAGCTAACAAGGATATAACTAGGAGTGCAGATACTTATACGAGTGAGCAAATTCGGAATCTTCCAACTAGAAATATTAATGACGTTGCAGCTGCAACAAGTTCAGGAGCATCTATAACTGGAAAAGTTACGGAGGCTGAAACTGGCGAAGAACTTATAGGCGCGAATATTATTGTTACTAAAAGTGGCACTTTGGTAAAAAGTACCTCTACTGATATTGAAGGGAATTTTAATATTCAAGTTGACGCGGGAACCTATGATTTACGCATAAGGTACACCGGCTACGAAGATCAAGTTATGAATAACATCAGAGTAAACAAGGGACAAGTAGTAAAAATCAATCCTCAATTAAAAGTTGGAGCAGTACTAGACGAAGTGGTGGTGACTGGATTAGCAATTCGGAAGGAGAAGAAAAGTCTTGGCTATGCTACGTCTACCATTTCAAGCGAAGATATTCGTAGCGTGCCGACTAGAGATGTCTCAACAATTGCAGTAACTACAGCAGGTGCATCAAGTTCTGATGATGGCGGCGATATTTCCATAAAAGGTTCTCGAAGTTCAGCAACTGATTACTACATTGATGGGGTAAGAGTTGAAGGAAAAGAGTTGTTAAAAGATTCAAAAATCTCGATCATTGAAACTGACGTGGAAGAAGAATCATTGGCAACTGATTCAAGGATTTTAATTTCCAATAATAAGTTTTTTGAATCCACAGATTATATTTTAAGAGATAAAGTTGAGGTTAAAAATAATTTTCCTTTGGTGGAATTAGATCCTGCGAAAGTTATGGTTTTTAAAAAACACACACTCACTCCTCCCAAAGTAAAAATACCTGAAGCAGGACAACTCACCGCTGCTGAATGGCGAGATGCTGACCATTGGAAAGTGTGGAAAACGCAACAAAAGGATAAAGATTATAAACGGGCAAAAAGTGATTGGAAATTTTATCTGACTAATCGATATGCTGTGATGGTAGAAAATAAAAAAGGGCAACCATTAGCAGATGTTCAAGTAGAATTAGTGAATGCGAAAAAAAATATCCTTTGGACAGCTCGAACTGACAATGAAGGTAAAGCAGATCTGTGGGCAGGGATTTTTGATAGGAGAGAGGATGCTAGCAATTTGAAAATCATTGCTACCTACAATGGAAAAAAACATACTATCCGAAAGGCTAAGCCATTCAAAAAAATCAATAAAGTCAAAATTAGAACAGATTGCAATTTGTCCAATCGAGTGGATATTATGTTTGCGGTGGATGCAACTGGATCGATGGGTGATGAGATTAATTATTTAAAATCTGAGTTGCAAAATGTTATTGAGCGAGTGCAGAAATCAGATGATGAATTAGATATTCGATTGGGGGCAGTTTTTTATCGAGATGTGAGTGATGCTTATTTGACGCAATCGGCTCCTTTAGATGCTGATATTTCTAAGACCGTTAATTTTATAAAGAAACAAAGAGCAGGAGGCGGTGGCGATTTTCCAGAAGCAGTTGATGCAGCATTGGAGGAAACTATTCAAAAGCAAAATTGGAGCAAAGAGGCGATGGCGAGAATTGTATTTTTAGTACTCGATGCACCTCCCCACATGCAACCACAGAATATTAATTCCTTGCAAAAGTCCATTCGAATGGCTGCCGAAAAAGGCATCAAAATTATTCCAGTTACGGCAAGTGGAATTAATCGCTCGACTGAATATTTGATGAAGACCATGGCTTTGGCAACGACTGGAACGTACGTATTTATTACCGACGATAGCGGAATTGGTAATTCACATTTGAAACCAAAAACTAAAGACTACGAAGTCGAGAAATTGAATGATTTGTTAGTTCGATTAATTGGAAAATATACGAATCGAGAATCCTGTGAAGAAGAGGAAGAGGAAAATGAGGAGCAAAACAATGAAGTTCTTTTTGCCAACAATAATAAAAATGGAAATTCAAATAGCTTTGTTATCAAAGAAGATAAATCAATTTTGAATAATGTAAAATATTTCCCTAATCCCGCAACGGCAAGTGTAACATTACAATTACAAGAATCGATTTCTGAAATTATGATTATTCAATCGGATGGAAAAGTCGTGCGACGATTTGAAAATGTACCAGCGGGAGAAATGCAAATTGACTTGAGTGGATTTTCGGAAGGGTTTTATTTGATTCGATTTAGAAAAGAAAATGGGGTGGCTAATGGGAAGTTGATTGTGATTAAGCCGTAGTTTTTTGCCGCAGACTTGCGCTGACTTTTTT
>CAYGRM010000609.1:0-2839 GCA_964352225.1 uncultured Saprospiraceae bacterium
ATTTCTATCCATTTGCCTTTGTCTTTCATTTTGGGTGAGAGAACCACAGATTTGGAAGTGAAACCAATTTCGGCAGCTTGAGAATTTATAAATTGATTTACCTGAGCAATGCTTTCTCCGTAAACTATTTTATCCTTTAAGTTTTCAAATATTTTATGATGCTCTAATACTTCCATCGCTGCACTTCCATAGGGAGCAGTTTTTGGATTAGCCAAAGCAATGTGTTTAATTTTATCACTTTTTAAAAGCTGGATGGATGGAGAAATATTATTTTTAGTGGTCCACAGTACTAATTTTCCATAGGCGTAGACTTCTGGTTTCCCTATGGTTAATCCTTTTTTAAAAAGATCATTTGGATATTTAATATTAGCAGAGACAAAAATATCGAAGGGTGCACCTTCATTAATTTGGGCAGTTAATTTTCCCGAGGAACTAATAATCACTTCACATTCAATATCAGTTAAATCAGTAAAATTTTTGACTAAATCCTGAATAACAAACTGCATATTTGCGGCTGTAGCAATCCTTAATTTGGTGGAATGTTCTTGTTCACAACTGGTTAAAAAAATTAAAAAACTGAAGCTTATAAATATGATCTTTCTCAAAGTATTCTTATTTCATTCATGCAAATCAAAAAGGAAAGATCGAAGATAATTGATTTATATGGGAAAAATAAAACTAATCAAATCAACCTCTGGTCAAAATATAATCTGCAAAATATTCAATGCATACATTATATTTTGAAAGGGAATACATTATCACAATATTGCCCTTATGCTTAATTTTTAAGCTACCATGAAAAAAATCATTTTATTCAAAAAAAACATTGACTCCGTCATTGTTCATTATTTTTTCAAATGTTGTATAATGAATTCTGAATATGTCTTTTTTTTATAAAAAAAGGATATTTTTGAAAAAATTGCTTCAATTACTTTTTCAATAAAAAAAAATAAATGTTACCAGATCCTAAGATTTTAATGCAACTAGTTTCCATGAAGATGCCATTTGGAAAGTACAAAGATAGATTACTCTGTGATTTGCCAGTTTCCTATTTAGAGTGGTTTCATAACAAAGGTTTTCCAAAGGGGAAATTAGGAATGTTATTAGAGACGATGCACGTGATTAAGTCAAATGGTTTAGATGATTTATTAAAACCATTGAAGTATAATCGGTTTTCTGAAAAAGGAGGAAGTGGGAAGACTTAAAGATTACTTAATTGTCAGTTAAAAAAAGAAACTTAAAGATGAGTAAACTGAAGGAAATCGAAAATAGAGAAAAGAATACAAGACTTGAGTTAAGTATAGGTTTTGTCGCACTTGTTGTCAGTTTGGTTTTTGTATTTTCAAATCATATTGGATATTTTTATCAAATTTATTATGTGATAGTAGTGTTTGCTACTCACCAAATTATTCAAAGTATAATATTTAACAGATGGGATTTCGGGACTAATTACAATAGTAGAA
The DNA here is from genome assembly GCA_964352225.1 of uncultured Saprospiraceae bacterium. Taxonomy (GTDB): domain Bacteria; phylum Bacteroidota; class Bacteroidia; order Chitinophagales; family Saprospiraceae; genus CAJQQY01. The sequence goes on from CAYGRM010000609.1 coordinate 1,464, forward strand.
AAATATGGTTAAGAATTTTTATAATCTTCCTTGTCCTAACTGTAGCCTTTTTAGATTTGGGTAAAATAGATTTGAATTATTCAAATTATTTTGGTTTCAAAAATGATAAACCGAGAAATACATTTTTATCAGTTGCTATATATTCTGGCATATATTTAATCATTTATATCATTAGTTTAAAGAGATTCAATAAAAAGTAAAATCACAAGATTTGCGAAAAAATTCAATTTCCCCAAATCCAATTTTTAAGTTTATAGCTGAAAAGTGTAAACCTATCATAGGGCTAAATAGTGCTTTTGTTTTTTAATTCGAAGCACAGTTGATTGCAAAAAAAAACTTAACCACCATGCTATTTAATACTTGCTCACCTTGGTTGCAAATAAGTAAAAATATAAATCAATGAATCAAAAAATATTGATCTTTATGCTAACTCTAACTTTGATTGCTACAGTTAGTTGTAAAGAAAATGCACCCACAAAAATAAATGGAACACCAAACCCAACCGAACAATACCAAAAAGAGAAGATGGCAATATTGGAAGTTATAAATGGAGAAACTAAAGCAGCTTTTACTCGAGATTATGAAGGTTGGAAAGAGAAATGGATTCACGAAGAATATGTAAATAAGACATACATGAATTTTGCGGATTCCACCCTGACTGAAACTTTGGGTTGGAAAGAAATAGATGAATTTGTCAGAACTTATATCGAGGAACATCCAGAACCAGATCCATTGCCAACTTTGGTTGACCAGATTGATGTTCGTTTGTACGGAAATGGTGCATGGGTAAATTATGAACAAAAAGATGCAGAACGTGGGTTGAAAAGAGAAACTAGATTAATGGAAAAAGAAAATGGTCAATGGAAAATAGCAGGAATGCAAACCATTATCTATGGATTCTAAAGCGAATGATAAAAAAGAAAACCAATTCCAAAAAAGGGTTAAAAGATAATTTCACTAACTGACATAGTAAAAGACCTCAGCAATAAAATATTAAAAATGAAAAAAGAAGAACTATCAGAGTTGACCGATCAAGAACTGTTGGATCTAGCGAAAAAAATGAAATCATCTTCCATAATTAATGCTTTCTTGATTGGATTAATGATTGGAATTATTATATTCAGCGTGGTGAAAAATAGCATTGGATTTTTTACTTTAATTCCATTGTACTTTGCTTTCAAAGTATTTAATAATCCTGAAAACAACGAAAAGAATAGAGCATTGAAGGAGATATTAAAGGAGCGAAATTTAGATTTTAGATGATTTCATTTTGTTATTAAGTTATAGGTTAATAAGTTATTGGCAGTACAATTTATTTAATCACCATTTTGGAAATAATTTAATAACCAATAACCTAATAACTATTTATCCATGAC
>CAYGRM010000610.1:0-2832 GCA_964352225.1 uncultured Saprospiraceae bacterium
TGCCGCAGGTTTGACTTTGAAAATTGAAGAGGTTGATTCTTTCCGAAAACAATTCGAAAAAGCTGTTCAAGAAACCATCGAAGAAGAAACTTTAATTCCAGAAATAAATATTGCAGCGCTACTTGCCTTCCAAGATATCACTCCACAGTTTTGGAAAATTTTACAACAGTTCGCACCTTTTGGTCCTCAAAATCGAAACCCAGTCTTTGCCACTAAAAATGTAGTAGATACCGGTTCTTCTAAATTACTGAAAAATAATCATTTAAAACTTAGCATTAAAGAAAATGGAAAATTACACTTTAATGCCATCGCCTTTGGGATGGGAGATTTTTTTACAGAAATAAAAAAACAACCCTTTCATATTTGTTATACGATCAATGAAAATAATTGGAATGGGAAAACGGACTTGCAATTGAATGTGAAGGATATAAAAGTGTGACACGATTGCAAAATCGGTGATTCAAATGCTGGGGATAAAAATCCCTTACGCTCTTTTTTCATAAGAAAAGCCTAATGTTGAAATCTTCAACATTAGGCTTCGCTTATTTTACAAAGTCTTTTTCTAACTCATCCTAGCAGGACAAATCAAATGAAACTCTGGAATGCGTACTTTGAACTGTTCTTCAGTATCTAGTCGTTGCATCAAAAAAGTTCCATGCATTTTCCCTACCTCAGTATTCAAAGGACACCATGATTGGTATTTAAATTTTTCAGCAGGTCGCAAAATTGGTTGAGCACCAACTACACCTTCCCCTTCTACCTCGTGAATCGAGCCAATCGAATCAAAGATAATCCAATGACGTCGCAGTAATTGAACAACATGCGAACTTCTATTTTCGATTATGATCTCATAGGAAAAAACGAACTTACTATCTTTTGGCGAAGACTGTTCTTGACGGTAGGTAGGTTCTACACTAACTTTAATTCCTTTGGTGATAAAAGTTTCCATTGTATTAAACTTCACTAAGTTTTATATTTTTATTTGATAAAATTAATGACCATTTCCTTTGCTTCTTGTAACGCTATTTCGAGATCATCGTTCACTAAAACCTTATCAAATTTCTTTTCGTATTTTAATTCCCGCTTTGATCGAGCAAATCTTTTTTTCAAACTCGCCTCAGTTTCAGTTTTACGATTTCGCAATCTTGTAAACAATTCTTCCACCGAAGGTGGTTTCACAAAAATCGCTAGAGTTTCTTCTGGGTACGCTTTTTTAATATCTTTCGCTCCTTTTACATCCACATCAAAAATAATATGCTTTCCCTCTTTCCAAATTCGTTCCACTTCACTCTTCAAAGTACCATAAAACTGGTTATCATAAACTTCTTCCCATTCTAGGAATTTCCGCTTTCGACGCATTTTCTTAAATTCGTCCACACTCATAAAGTGGTAATCTTTTCCATCTACTTCATGTTTTCGTTTTTCACGAGTAGTAGCTGAAATTGAAAAACCTAAAAAATCAAAGGTTTCAATTAAATGACGAACGATAGTCGTTTTGCCTGCTCCTGAAGGCGCTGTGATAACTATTAACTTTCCCAAAATTAAAATTCGAATTTTTAATTAGACTGCATTTGCAACTAACTCTTTTATTTTTTCAAGTTCATCTTTCATTTGCACCACAAGGTGTTGGATCGATGATGAACTCGCTTTTGATCCTAAAGTATTTATTTCTCTTCCAATTTCTTGACTGATGAAATTTAGTTTTCGCCCTTTTTGTGCGGCTTTAGTTTCCATCACTTCAAGGAAGTATTTACAATGTTGTTCTAATCGAACTTTCTCTTCCGTGATATCAAGTTTTTCCAAATAATATAAAATCTCTTGCTCAAATCGATTTGCGTTGATATTATCTTTCCCCACATACTCTTCCATATTTTTCAACATTCGCTCTTTAATCACACCTATTCGTTCCTCTTCAAATGGATCAATTTGCACCAAAGCTTCTGATATATTCTTTATTCTCAATTTGCAATCATCACCCATTACATTTCCTTCCTGTAGTCTAAATTTATAAAATGCATCTAAGGCTTTATTCATAATATCAAGTACTGTAGCCCATTCTTCTTTTTCCAAAGTATTTTCACCTGCTACAATTACATTTTGAATTCGCAAAATAGTTTGAGTCAAATCACCGGAAGTTAACCCCAATTCATTTTGCAACTCAGTTAATTCTTGGTGATATTTTTTAAACAGCGGTTTGTTAAGAGAGTATGCATCATCTCCACCCAAAGATTCCACATTGATAGTCACATCAATTTTCCCTCTTTCCGTCTTTTTTGAAATTATACTCCGCAGTTCATGCTCTTTCTCTCGGTAATTCTGAGGCATTTTAAATCGCACATCAGAAAATTTACTATTGAGAGAACGAAGTTCAATAGAGATTTTTTTTTCTTGGAAATTTCCAGAAGCTTGGCCATAGCCAGTCATTGATAACATCATAAGTGAAAATTGATTTTGTGCAAATATAACTAAAGCATTGAGAATAAAGTTTTTGGATAACAAGTTTTATTGTATTAACAAAAGCTAAATATTTTGAGGCTAAACCTCTAAGAGAAAATTATCTTGCTGAACCTTTTTTTAAAAGAAAAATAAACCTCAGTTTTAGCTAATTTTCTCATTTGAAAATAAATTTCCAGAAACTTACCTCCGATCCTTTTTACACTCAAAAATCAAGTTTCCTCTAAATAAAACTAACCTTTTATATTTTTTGGAAAAATGAAAAAATGTACATTTTTATAATGTAGGTTTCAATTTTGACAAAAAAAGGTTTTTTCTCACTTATAAAAACAAAAAAAAATTCATAAAACGTTGAAAAAAAGCCACTTATGAAGGAAA
>CAYGRM010000611.1:0-2822 GCA_964352225.1 uncultured Saprospiraceae bacterium
ATTTAACAGGAACACCTAAGAAAATATCTTTTAAACCGTACTCTCCAGTCAATCTTACGCAACAAGGAAAAATACGATTTTCATCTTTAATGATTGATTCTACCATTTGAGCAGCAGCAGCTCCAGGAGCATACCAAGCAGAAGTACCCATTAATTTAACGAGTTCTCCACCACCTGATTTAGTTCTTTCCACGATAGCATTCAAGGTTGGTTTGTCAATCATTTCTGTTACTGGAATTCCTGCAACTGTAGTATATCTAGGAAGTGGTACCATAGTATCGCCATGACCACCCATCAATACTGCTTGCAAATCTTTAGGAGAAACATCCAATGCTTCTGCCAAGAATGCTCTATATCGAGCAGTATCTAGGATACCTGCCATTCCCATCACTCTAGATGCATCTAGCCCAGAAGCTTTGTATGCAGCATAAGTCATTACATCAAGCGGATTTGAAACCACAATGATGATTGGTTTTTTAGAATACTTCATAATCGACTTCGTTACAGAAGCTACGATTTTAGCATTAGTAGAAATCAAATCATCTCTGCTCATTCCAGGTTTTCGAGGAATACCAGCTGTGATAACGACGATATCTGAATTTTTTGTGTCTTTGTAATTATCAGTACCACGTACCATGGTGCTATAATAATCGATAGGTGCTTGTTCCCAAGTATCGAGAGCTTTACCTTTGGCGAAGTCGCCTCTAATGTCAAGAAGTACAATTTCCTTAACGATGTCTTTGTGAGCAAGTACGTTGGCAACAGTTGCACCAACATTTCCAGCTCCAACTACAGTCACTTTACTCATATGTTTTCCTAATTTGTGTTAAATAAAATTAAAATATGATAGCCATCCTATGATGGAAGTTCAAAATCGCTGCAAAAGTAGGAATTTTTTTAGTAGCAGTCACCCAACTGACTAATTTTTCCATTAGATGTTACTTATTTTTTATAATTTCGTCTAATTAAATAATTCAAAAATTTTTATAATTGATAAATATGAAAAAGATCTTACTTATTATCTTTACTATTTCTGCCTTGTTTTCAATGGAGACTATTGCCCAAAAAGGATTTTGTGGAATGTCTGTAGAAGACCAGATTATTATTAAGGAGAGAATGATGCAAAATCGGGCAAATGCTGCCAACTCAGTTCAAGTTAGAACAGGAGTAATGTGGACGCCAATTCAATTTCATATACTTGAGGATAATAATGGTGGAAATCGAGTAGATATTATGAAGGTATTAGATATGCTGTGTGCTTTGAATGAAGACTACATAGATCAAGATATTCAGTTCTTCATGAAAGATGAGCCTAATTTTATCAAAAACACTTCAGTTAATAATAATCCTAATGTTGGTGAAAATCCTTTTGCTCAATCAGTTTTAGGTGGAGCTAAAGTACTTGGTGCGATTAATATTTTTATTGTTAAAGATATCCCTGGCGATTTTGGGACAACTTTAGGATTTTACTTACCTAATTTTGATTGGTTAGTATTAAGAAGAAGTGAAGTAAGTACTGCGGGAGTTGAAACGTTGACTCATGAGCTAGGACACTTTTTTACACTTCCTCACCCGTTTTTAGGTTGGGATGGTGAACCTTGGGATGAAGATGTTCATGGTAATCCAGCTCCAGTAAATTCTCCAGGAGGAATTCAAACCGAAAAGATGGATGGGAGTAATTGTACATTTGCAGGTGATGGATTTTGTGACACGAAACCAAATTATTTATTTGGGTTCTCATGGCCAAATTGTAATTATACTGGAAATTGTTTAGATCCTAATGGGGAGGCAGTTGCTCCAGGAGTTCAAGAAGAAAATTATATGGCTTATTTTACAGGATGTGCTTCTTCATTTACGCCAGATCAGAAAGCTGCGATTGCTGCTGATTTGAATAGTCGAACTGCCTTGCATACCACTTTAGATCCTGACATTACAGCCTTCACAGATTCTCCTACTCAAAATTTCCCAATTGATGGGGAAGAAACTCCATTATACAATGTAGTTGGTTTTGACTGGGAGCCAGTTGGTGGAGCTACTAGTTATGTGGTAGAGGTAGATAGACAGCCAACATTTTCTTTTAATCCAAGTGTGAAATTTGTTTCAGGAGGTACTTATGTTGAGTTCGAAGATGTATTCGATCCTAACAAGACTTATTATTGGAGAGTTAAAGCAATCAAAGAAGGAAACGTTTGTGGCGAAGTACTTTCTACAAGCTTCAAGACTGGAACAGTTACTGGTGTTAAAGAAATCAAAGAAGTATTGAATCATTCTATTTCTCCAAACCCAATTAGTGCTGGAGAGATTTTAAATATCAATATTGAGACTAATCAAGCATTTGATGCTGTAATCAATGTTTATAATTTATCAGGTCAAAAAATTAAGGAGGTGAATACTGTATTTAATTTTGGTACGACTAATCATCAACTTTCTGTAAGTGATTTGAGCGAAGGAATGTATATCATTTCCATCGAATCTGAAAATGGAGTGTTGACTGAAAAGGTGGTTGTAACTAGATAATTTTTGGTTTTTTATCAAAAAGGAAAGCGATTGGTTTTGAAAGAAATCAATCGCTTTTTTTTGTGAAAAAAACTACATGAACTTTTCTACTTCAATTTTCATTTCTTCTAAACCTGTTTGTAGATTTCCGAAGTTTGTAAAACCGGCATATAGATCATAAAATTGCTCTCCTTCTTCACCTTCTTCTTTCTCAATTGATTCTAAACCGAAATCGATCAAACTCAATTCTAATTCTTCAATATCTTCAACAGCTTCCGCTTTAATTCTAAAAACAGCCATTTTATTGAAAATGAAATCATGCATAC
>CAYGRM010000612.1:0-2806 GCA_964352225.1 uncultured Saprospiraceae bacterium
TCCAAGTTCTTTATCGAAAAAACCTTCCAACCCGACTTTTCTATCTTTGTCAGCTTGAACGTAACCTAATGTTCTTCGGGCTAGCATTCCATAAGGTCTTTCTCGCTTAAATTTCTCTTCAGCGATAAACCCACCTGCCATTTGACCTTTTCTAAAAATTGGCAACTGCTTTATTTTTTCATAATCGCCATAAGAAACACCTCTTTTGATCAGCATATATTGCCGGCCTGCATTTCTTGCTTTGATTAATGAATCTCTAAAAGCATAATCCGTCATCATAAAATCATCACCTATAAAAGGCATTAATCCTACGACTAGTGAATCAAGATTTGAGTTGGTCCACAATTCTTTTGACGGTCTAGTCAAATCAAAAAATATGTCAAAGAACGGAAGCGAAGAGGCTAATAAAGCACCATCTTCTGTCATTATATTTCCTCGGCTGGCTTTTACCGTGTGAGTTCTGATATGATCTTTCTCACCTGCTTTCCTCCACTCTTTTCCTTCCAGCACATTTATTTTTACAGCATTATAAAAGATGAATCCCGCGAAAATCACTAATAATCCCAACACAATGTACACGCGGTATAAAACTTCATTTTTATTCTGACTCATTTCTCTTTTTGAGTATTGTGATTTTTGGTTTAGAGAATTGAGAGGTTATTTTTTATTTCTCAGTACCTTTTATCTCAATTCCTTTTTTCACGATTATTCTTTTGGGAGTAGAAGTTGAATTATTTATCCCAATACTTTCTACCGCCTTTGCTACCTCAGATTGTTTTGTTTGGTACATCAAGTCAGCTTTTATTGATGCATATTCCCATTTCAATTCCTCTATTTCATTTTCGTATTGCTGAATTTGCCACAATTTTTTTTCAGAGTAATGGGCATTCATGATATACAACATCCCAATAAATCCTAGAAATAAAATGAAAGGCAAATTTTTTAAAACCGTCTCCGCACTAAAATCTAGCGTCAAATAATCTTTAATTCCTTTAGGTTTACTCTTTGCCATGTTTTCTATTATCTGCTACTTTTTCGGCTACTCTTAAACTTGCGCTTCTTGCTCTTGGATTTATTTTAATTTCCTCCTTTGAGGGAAGTATTGGTTTTTTTGTGATGACTTTGAACGGTCGATAAATATTGCCGTAAAAGTCTTTTTCAGGTTCTCCATCGAAGTTGCCCGACTTTAAAAACTTTTTCACAAATCTGTCCTCAATCGAGTGATAAGTAATAATTACCAAGCGTCCTCCGGGCTTCAATACTTCCAACGATTCTTGAAGGAATGTTTTTAAAACTCCCATCTCATCGTTCACCTCAATTCGAATTGCTTGGAAAACCTGCGACAAATAGCGTAATCTCTGACCTCTTATGTATGGCTCTGCTACTCTTAAAAAATCGCTGGTTGTAAGAATGGGTTTCAATTGTCTTTCCTTAACTATAGCTTCAGCAAGTGTTTTTGAATTTCGCACTTCGCCGTAATCGCTAAATACTCTTTGCAATTCACTCGCAGAATAAGCATTCACTAATTCTTTAGCTGAAAGTGCATCTTGCTGATTCATCCGCATGTCGAGCTCGGCATCAAATCGATATGAAAACCCTCTATCGGCTTCATTTAATTGATGCGACGAAACTCCTAAATCCGCTAAAATTCCATCCACCTCAGTTACGCCATGCAGTTTTAAAAATCTCTTTAAGTACTTGAAATTGTGATGAACGAAGGTAAATCGATCATCGTTAGGTAAGTTCGGCAGCACATCTTCATCTTGGTCAAAGCCGAAAAGCCGACTATTTTCATCCAGTCTTTCAAGTATTGCTCTAGTGTGTCCTCCTCCGCCGAAGGTAGCATCCACATGGATGCTACCTGGCGTTATCATCAAAGCATTTATGCTTTCATCCTTCAGAACGGGGTCATGGTAGGTCATAAGGTTTAAAGTTGGTTGTTGGTTTCGTAAAAACTACGCCTCTCCAGACGCAGTCCCTTTATTGACCTTTCCCATTACCTCTTCTGCTAGGTCGGAGAAATCTTCAGGTTCTTCTTCTAGAACCCCATCATATTTGTCTTTTGCCCAAATTTCAATTTTATTCGTATGTGCGAAAAGGACTAATTCTTTGTCGATTCCTGCATATTCCAATAATTTTTTTGGCAAATTGATTCGATCAGAACTATCCGTATTCAATTCAGTTGCTCCTCTAAAAAAGTATCGAACAAATGCTCTATTCTTTTTCACATAGGTATTCAACTGATTCACTTCTTCACTTACATCATCCCAAACTTCTTTAGGATATAAAGTCAAACAATCCTCAATTCCTCGATTCACTACAAAAACATAAGCCGCTCCATCTTCATGTTCACCCAATTGCTTCAAGAGTGGAGAAGGCATCCTTACCCTACCCTTTGCATCGAGTTTACAGTCATATTCTCCTAATAATTGAGGCATTTTTGTTTTTTGCTCTACTTATTTCTATGAAAATTGGGTTCTATTTGTAAGAACCTAGTTCAAAAGTATAAATAATGCCCACAAATTACCACTTTCTGCCACTTTTTTTTTGCAAAAAGTTTTCCACATTCCTTGACTTTGATTTTTTGTAAACAAATGATTGTCAAATCATCATTAAAATGATTTTAAATATACCAGACTATAGCAATCATCATCATCATCTTCATCAATTGATAAGCTAAATAGAAAGCGAGCGAAATTTATTGTATTATGGCTAGTTAGTTCGGTTTGGTTATAGTTTTGTGGAGTTAAATAGGGTTTTTTCTTCTTCTACTTCTCTTATTTATATGCTATTACATATAATATTG
>CAYGRM010000613.1:0-2784 GCA_964352225.1 uncultured Saprospiraceae bacterium
CTTTTTCCCACTTATCTCTTTTTGCCAAAATGCATTTAACGATACCAAGATTTTAATCAAGTATGAAAGTCTACTCAATCGGAGTGATCTGAGAGAGTTAATGGATATTTATCTCGAAAAGACAGATTTTGATTCTATTGATTATGTAGAACTTGAGCTCGTTTTATTTTTTATGGAAGATCCATTTAGAGAAGATTTTGATTATGATAATTTTGATCCAATTGTAGTGATAGATTTAAGCGAATACATAATTGAAAACACCAAAACTAAAAATGAAATTTTTGAAGAAGATTATCATCTCATCTTAGAATGTGATGCTTCTTTTCCAGAGGATTATGATACTTTTATCGAAGATGATAAAGTCGTTTTAGATAATGCGACCAGTAAATGTTATCGAAAAAAGTATCTAGAAAAATATCCGCCAGTTGAACCAGAATTAGCCTATGATTCTGATGCGGATGGAGTAATCGATATGATTGATCAAGAACCTAATCTTCCTCCTGGACCAGGTATGACTACCAAAATTGTAGATGCTACCGCTCAATTTTTAGTTGATCGAGTTAAAGAGGAATTACTGTTGGCATTTTTTGATCGATTTTTGGCACAAGTAGATCAGTCTACCGAGCTTACCGCTTTGATGCCCAATACCTATTTTTTACTAAAAAATAACGATATTTTCAAAGTTCCCTCTATGGGCGAAGTTTGGATGACTGCCTTCGAAGAAGACCTCAATGCCATTCCTCAGAATTTCCATACCATGGTTCAGACTCACCCCGATTATATGGAAGTAAAAACTAAACCGGAATTGCAACTCTTTATGATGGCTGGGTTTATTTATGATAAAATTCAGGAGGAATCTAATTTGTTAGAAATAGTTGAATCATTTTATGAAAAATTTGAAGATGGAGATACTCAATTAATTCAAATGTTAGGAGTGGTTGGTATCATTCGGGAGAATTTAAGGGTAAATGATAATAATGAAGTATTAGTTTCACGCAATGATTTCCGAAATTTATTTGAAGAAAATGCAGAGGCATCACTTTATTTTTCAGCTTTAGTTTATCAGCAGGAGCGAGGACTTTTTGATAGCATAAAAGTTCCACAACTAAACACACAGTTAATTTTAGGAGATTTGATTAAAACGAATTTCGTTGATTTTACTAAAATGACAGGTAAGTTTTTGAAGAGTATGAAAAAATTAGAAGAGAGTAAATCGGAGTTTGATGATAAGAAATATTTGAAAGATCAGCAAAAAGAAAAATACCAAGAAGCGGTTTTAACGTTCGCTAGCGATATTTTTGAGTTCTTAGATTTTTCAATTGAGTTAGCTTATTTTTCTAATCCAGATGATTATTTTACTAGTTCCTATTTTCAAATTTACCGACCAGTTGCACAGAAAACCATAAAAGCCATTGGTGCAGGGCAAAAAAAAGATTATGGTCAATTGATGATTTATTCGATGCAAATGATGGAGCCTTTAGTGCAAGTTAGAATTGATTATCTAGAAAAAAAATTGGCTAATGGGCATGACAAAAAAATAAAACAAGAATTAAAAATACTCCAAAGTGTCGTCAAAAATTTCATGTACTATGGTGGATTTATGGTTGATGTTCTTTCGGCAAATTCGACGCAAGATATCAAAGGAATCATCAATAAATATGCTGCGCCAGTTGGTTCTTACCGGGTCAAAAGACAAAGTCAATTTAGTGTTAGTTTAAGTTCTTATCCTGGACTTTATGGAGGCTGGGAAACAACTGATGCAGGAAGCGAAAATGAAAGTTTTGTAACTGGGGTGACCGCTCCAATTGGTTTGTCATTGAATTGGGGAAATAGTTTTTATGGCATGAGAGCTAAAGGACATTCTTTTTCAGTTTATGCTCCAATTGTAGATATTGGTGCGGCTTTCAGTTATCGTTGGAACAACTCTGAAGGAGAAGGTTTTCCAGAAGAGATCAAATGGGAGCAAATTATTTCACCTGGTGTTCATGCGGTTTGGGGAATTGGAAATACACCGATGGCATTGATGATTGGAGCACAGTACACGCCGCTTCTTAGAAAAATTACTGATCAAAATAATGAACTACAACAGAATGCGTGGAGATTTGGAGCAACCATTTGTGTGGATATTCCAATCTTTCATTTTTATCGATCGGATAAATAATACGTAAGACGACTCTCCAGAGTCGTCTTTTTTTAATTCTTAATCTAATGTAGATTCACTTCGAAATAGCTCTATTGCGCTTCCCAGATTTAATAATTTTACTGCAATTCGGCTAAAAATGAATGTTTGCCCAATCAAAAATAACAGGAAAATGGTAGGGGTGGAATCACTATTGAAACTATTACTTAGGATCCAATAGATGCTAAAAAAAGTGGCAAAAGTTGCTAGGTTGAAAAGATACAATCCAAAGCATTTTCTAAAATTTTTAACTACAAAGCTGAATGCTTTTTTTATAGATTGGAAAATTAACTTGCTGTCTTGGTGGATGATATGAATCTTTGCATAGTCTTGAATCATAAAAATAATGGTCGAGAACAAGAGATAAATTGGCACCAAGATCATTAGGGAATTGATGATCGATACTTCACTTTCTACTTCTAGAGGATTGACACCTTGTTGCAAAAAGATAAAAGCAAAAACACCTAAAAGTATCGCTTGGAAAAAAGTAAAGTAAAAGGTTAATCGAATCAATTTCCAAAAATAAAAAGCACTTCCTTGCCAAAATTTTTGGAACGAATAATCATTATCTTCTAATTTTAAAATAGATAAAATTCCTCCCATCC
>CAYGRM010000614.1:0-2763 GCA_964352225.1 uncultured Saprospiraceae bacterium
CCAATACATTTTCACGGAAAAAATTAATGGAAAAAATTATCGTATCGCTTTACATCATTCTAAGTTTGAACGAGAACATTTAATGACCATAATTTCCATCCTTATTATTGGAAGTTTATTGTTTTTTTTCCTCTCTTTAAATCTTTTTAATCGCTTTATTTCTAAAAAACTATGGCAACCATTTCACCATACGATTGAACAGATTCGCAGTTTCAGTTTAGCACAACCCAACAAAATTTCAACTATTCCCACTAAGATTGAAGAGTTCCAAACCCTCCATGAGGTACTGGAAAAAATGACTGAAAAATTATTGAACGATTACCAATCATTGAAGCAATTCACCGAAAATGCTTCCCACGAAATTCAAACACCTCTCGCCATTATTCAGTCCCAAATTGAACTACTATTGCAAGAAGAACAACAGCCAAAAACGGTACAAAATTTACAAAAAATTCAGCTAGCCAGTTACAAATTATCGAAACTGAACAAGTCTCTTTTATTACTGACCCGAATCGAAAATAGACAGTTTGAGCCTTTAGAAAAAATCTGCTTAGATCAAGTTATTGAACAAAAATTGGAAGCATTAGAAGTTTTGATTGAGGCAAAATCCTTGCAAGTTGGAAAAGAAATTAAAGAGGTCTCGCTGAATGCTAATCCGATATTAATGGATGTAATCGTCAGTAATCTTTTGACCAATGCCATCAAACATAACTACCCAAATGGAAATATAGACATCCAACTTTCATCCAACCAATTAATCATAAAAAATACCGGAACGCCCCTTTTCAAAGATCCCAAAACTCTTTTTGAACGATTTAAAAAATCAGATGATGCCAGTCAGTCGGTAGGTTTGGGTTTGGCGATTGTCCAAGAAATATGCGAAGTGTATGATTGGAAAATTGATTATCAAAATGAAAAGCAATGGCATCAAATTACTATTTTCTTAAAATAATTATTCTCTCCTTTTCTACTCTATCAAGAAAGATAAAAAAGCTAAAAAAATTATTCTGGTAGTTCAAAAATAACAATACATTTACATTAAAGTTATCAACCTTAAACTTAGTATTTTTACAAAAAACTGACCTTGTTCTTTTATAAAAATATGGTTGGTGACCTAATCCAATTATTGCAGTCTTTTACAAAATTTTCTTCAACTCAAAACGAATAATGCTTTGTATATATTAATGATCATTGCCTTTGTGCTCGGCTATTTCCTAATAGCAATGGAACATCCATTAAAAATTGATAAAGCGGCTTCTGCCCTCCTGACGGGAGTCATTTGTTGGACTTTATTGGTCTTTGGTAAAGAGGTTATCTTTGCTGGTCAAGCAGAACTGATAGGACATTCTGGCGACCTACAACATTATATTGAAACCAATCTATTAGAAAAAGTAGGTGAAATTGCAGAAATTTTATTTTTCCTTTTGGGTGCTATGACTATTGTTGAATTGATTGATGCCTATGAAGGTTTTTCAGTTATAACAGAAAAAATCAAAACAACTGACAAAGTAAAATTACTTTGGATTATCTGTATTCTGACCTTCTTTTTCTCTGCCGTCTTGGACAACTTGACCACCTCCATCGTCATGGCTGCGCTACTTCGAAAATTGATTAGGAAAAAAGAAGACCTTTGGTTTTTTGCAGGGATGGTAGTTATTGCTGCCAATGCTGGAGGAGCTTGGTCTCCGATCGGTGATGTCACAACGATCATGCTTTGGATAGGCGGACAAATTACCGCAGCGAATATTATTTATAAAATTTTCCTTCCCAGCTTAACCTGTCTTTTAGTGCCGCTTTTGATTTTAACTTTTAAAACAAAAGGAAATATAGAACGTCCCGCTGCTCACAAAAATGACACTCATCATGTTTCTGTTTCTAGCTTTGAGCAAAAGTTGATTTTCGCTTTAGGCATAGGAGGATTGTTATTTGTTCCATTATTCAAAAATATTACTCACTTACCTCCATTCATGGGGATGCTATTTAGTTTAGGAATACTTTGGGTCGTGACTGAAATAATTAATCAAGGTAAAAGTCGAGAACAAAAACACGGGTTATCAGTATCAAGCGTAATTACTCGAATAGATACACCAAGCATTTTATTCTTTTTAGGAATTTTGTTAGCGGTTGCCAGTTTGCAAACAGCTGGGCATCTTTCCCAACTTGCCACCACGCTTGACCAGACTTTTGGCAATATTTATATCGTCAATATTTTAGTGGGTTTGCTTTCAGCCGTCGTGGACAATGTGCCGTTGGTAGCTGGTGCAATGGGAATGTATCCTTTAACGACTTATCCACCAGACAATACATTTTGGGAGCTATTGGCTTACTGTGCAGGGACAGGAGGAAGTGCTTTAATCATTGGTTCCGCAGCCGGTGTTGCCATTATGGGTATTTTAAAAATTGATTTTATTTGGTACATGAAAAAAATAACTTGGTTAGCCTTGATAGGATATTTTTCTGGAGTTGCCGTATATTATTTTTTAAATTAGGCGAGTCATTTTTCAGGATCAGTCAACATTGCTTGTTCCATTTTGGATATTCAATATTCTCTTTTGTTCTTAGATATAACAATCAATTAACTGAGATTATGTAACCTCAGTTAATTGATTTTTCGCCCGTCAATATATTCCAAGAAAAAAACTTTTGCCTCTTTTACTTTTCTTGGATCAAGGCCTACTGCTAAAGTTTATTCCTTTCGATATTTTTTTATTTCGCTTACTATTTTCAATTTAATTACCTCAGAATAACTAATCATTCTATCTG
>CAYGRM010000615.1:0-2746 GCA_964352225.1 uncultured Saprospiraceae bacterium
GTATGAAGGTGAAGTTAGTTCTACTGAAGAACAAATTTGGACTTGTTCCATGCATCCTCAAATTAAGCAAAACGAACCAGGAGATTGTCCCTTGTGTGGAATGGATTTGATTCCTTTGGAAGGTAATTCATCCAACGACCCTTTGGTTTTGGAGATGACTAACGAGGCGGTAAAATTGGCGAATATCCAAACTACAATTATCGGAGATGAAGTGGAGCATGCTGGAAAAATGATTCCACTTTCTGGAAAAGTTCAAACAGATGAACGGTTGGCTTCTAGTCAAGTGGCTCACGTTCCTGGTCGGATTGAAAAACTATATGTCACCTTCACCGGAGAGCAAGTCAACAAAGGGCAAAAGATTGCGACCATTTATTCTCCTGATTTAATCTCCGCTCAAAGAGAACTTTTGGAAGCCTTGAAGTTACAGGAGTTGAACCCTGGATTATTAGAAGCTGCTCGAAATAAATTGCGGTACTGGAAAATCGGAAATGCTACCATAGAAGCGATTGAAAAAAGTGGAACAGTTCAAGAGACTTTTACAGTCTTTGCGGACGAGGCAGGAATTGTAACGAAAAGGAGAGTAGCAGTTGGAGATTATATCAAACAAGGCGAACCTCTTTTTGACTTGATGAATCTTCAAAAAGTATGGGTGCTTTTTGATGCCTACGAAGAAGACTTGGCGTCCATAAAAATTGGCAATACCATCGAGTTCACGACTCCTTCGATTCCAAATAAAATTTTCAAAACTAGAGTAACTTTTATAGACCCGATTATTAATCCAAATACACGGGTGACTTCCATTCGAACTGAAATCAATAATCGAGGAGGAATACTAAAACCAGAAATGTTTGTACAAGGTAAATTGCAAAAAAAGGCTTCCCATAAATCTCAATTGACAGTTCCAAAATCAGCGGTGCTTTGGACAGGGGTTCGGTCAGTAGTTTATGTCAAAATTCCAGAGATGACGATCCCTTCTTTTAAATTTAAAGAAATAGAATTAGGCGAGTCATTGGGAAAAAACTATCAAGTATTAAGTGGTCTAGAAACTGGTGAAGAAGTAGTCACTTACGGAAGCTTTACTATTGATGCTGCTGCTCAACTCAATAATCAAGCAAGCATGATGAATAGAGATGTGATGGAAAAAGGAGCAGACCATACTCAGCATTTACCAGACTATACGGAATCTACTCCAATAGAATTTAAACAACAGTTAGTGGATATGTCTGATGCGTATCTTCTACTAAAAGATGCTTTTGTAGCAACTGATAATGAACTAGCTGTAACCACCGCTCAACAAGTTATGGAAGCATTGTCAAAAGTAGATATGTCATTGGTGAAAGAGGATGCTCATCTTTATTGGATGGAGCAGCTCACCGCCCTTCAAGCACATAGTAAAAAAATAACTGAGTTGACTGATGTGGAAGCGCAACGGAAGCAATTTTATTTTTTCTCTCAAGCTTTAATTAAAACAATTAAGGTGTTTGGAATTCCTAGTGATACACTCTATGTACAACATTGTCCAATGGTAAATAATAACGAAGGAGCTGATTGGATAAGTAAGGAGGAAGCCATTCAGAATCCTTATTTCGGAGATAAGATGATGCGATGTGGTGTCGTAAAAGCAACTATTGATAAGGACTTTAAAAATGCTCCAATAAAACAAGCATCTAATGCTAAACCTCAAGGTCATAACCATTAAAATTAACAACCCTGAAATAGATGAAATCGATTTTATTTTTATAAAAAACAACATAATGAAACATACTTATCAAATTCAAGGCATGACCTGCAACGGTTGTAAAAACAATGTAGAAAATGTCCTAGAAAATAAAAAAGAAATTACCAAAGCGGTTGCCGATTTGAAGAAGAACGAGGTGGAAATAGAAATGACTTCGCATCTTTCTGTGGAACAACTTCAAGAGACTTTGATTAAGGGTGGATTGCACTATACTATTTCTATGCCTGGTGATAACCATACCCACACGCATCATCATGCACCTAAAAAAGTCGAAAACGGAAATGGTATTTTCTATTGTCCGATGCATTGTGAAGGCGAAAAAACTTATGACCAGCCAGGCGATTGTCCTGTCTGCGGAATGGACTTAGTGGAGCAACCCAAACTAGTTCAAGTAACGCAATACACCTGCCCGATGCACCCCGAAATCATCAAGGATGAAATGGGCAGTTGCCCCATCTGCGGAATGGATTTGGTACCAATGCAGCCTACCGAAAATGAGGAAGATAAAACGTACCAGAAGTTGCTGCGGAAAATGAAGATAGCCACTTTATTTACGCTGCCTATTTTCATAATTGCCATGGGAGAAATGATTCCTGGCAATCCATTGGTAGATATTTTCTCACAACAAACATGGAACTGGATTCAATTCGGATTATCCCTTCCTGTCGTTTTTTATGCGTGTTGGATATTCTTTGAACGGGCTTATAAATCCATCGTAACTTGGAATTTGAATATGTTTACTTTGATTGGGATTGGTGCAGGAGTGGCATGGATTTTTAGTATTGTCGCTTTGCTTTTTCCAGCTGTTTTTCCTGAACAATTTAAAACAGAGAGTGGGACAGTCTTCGTTTATTTTGAAGCGGTCACCGTTATTTTGACTTTGGTTTTGTTGGGGCAATTATTAGAAGCGAGAGCTCATAGTCAGACGAGTGGAGCAATCAAAGAGTTATTAAAACTTGCACCAACCGAAGCAACTTTGGTGACACCCGAAGGTGATGAAGTTATATC
>CAYGRM010000616.1:0-2745 GCA_964352225.1 uncultured Saprospiraceae bacterium
TTCCATCACAGATGACTGCTTCCTCCTCAAAGAAACTTAAATCCATTAATGAAAAGACTATCGTTTCGTTGATAGTATCTGAACATCCTTCATCAGTTGTTACAATTAGTTGAACATCAATTTCTTGATTTGAATTTAATGCTAGAATAGGATTTTGTTCCAAAACATTTGTCCCATTTCCAAAAGTCCACACCCATGAGTCTATATTTCCTTGAGTAGAATTGGAAAGGTCAGTAAACTGAATTTCCAATTCATTTTCACATTGCAAATAGCTCCATTCAAAATTAGCTACAACAAGTTTTTCATTTAAATTTATTTCAAAAATTTCCATTGGAAGTTCACAAGGAAGTCCAGCAATTGGTATTAAAGAAATCGTAAAAATTCCAGTATTTGGAAATTGATAATTAATGGTTTGTCCCAAAAGAGTATCATTCTCAGTAGGTAATTCAATCACCCATTGATAGTAATCAGCATTCGGACTTAGATTGGTAAATTCAACTAAACTAGGATCATCACAGGAACGCATCGTCTCAATTTCCAAGGGAACCGAATCATCAATGACACTTAAAAAAACTGAATCAAGATAAGTACAACCAAATTGATTTTCAGCTTGAAAATAAAACACAAACTCACCAGGTTGATTAGCAAATAATTCAAGAACTGGACTCGTAGACAATACCGATAAATTAAACCAAGTATAACTTAAAGTATCATTTGGATCCATGTTCGTAGCCGAGAATGTTGCTATATCCCCAACACAGACCAATTGAGAATCAACCAATTGCACATTGACAGATTTTTCAACCACGATAGCACTATCTATCGCAAGACAAGTTCCTGCATTTGAAAACTGGACATAGTAAGTTGTTTCTCCCAAACTAGTAACTGAGAGCGTTGACGAATCAGAAATTATATTATTAAAATCCGAATCCGTCGACCATAAATACTCCCCTTCATCAAGATCAGTACTTGCTGTCAAAATAGTTTCTTCTCCACAAGGTTGAGAGGAAACATTTATGGTTAAATTAGGATTTTCGAGAACATTAAATTTAGTTTCTAATGCAGCCACACAATTATTCAAGGTGTCATTTATCAATAAATTATACATGATATCCTCCTCTGGAAAAGCCAAAGGCGAAGCAATCAAAGGATCACTTAATCCCTCAATTGGAGACCATTCAAAAGTAAATGGGAATGAATTTGGATAATTTGGATTTAACTGAATCGTGTCTCCTTTACAAATAGTATATTCAAGGGGTATTAAATTGCTTGAAATTAAGTTTACCTGAATAGTATATTGTTTTACCTCTTGACACCCATTATTTGACGATACAACTAAAATCACAATCAAATTTTGCGAAGAATCAATCGTGAATGTTGGAAATTGTTCACTAGAGGTTTGTCCATCACTTAGTATCCAATTCCATCCAGTAATTGTATTTTGGGGATCACTACTCTGGTCTATCAAAGCTAAATTAACACTATCTGTGCAGTTTAAAGTGATATAGGAAAAATCAGCTATCAAAGTACTTTTCGTCAAGGTAATTGTAGCATAAGCAGTATCTGCACAGATACTATTGGGTTCTGCTACCAACATTATCGTATAAGTTCCACTATCTGAGTAGGTATAACTTGGATTGATTTCAGTAGAGATGGCATTTGGATTCGCCGGATCGTTAAAATACCATAAATATTCCGTTGCATTTAAACTTGTATTTTCAAATTCAACCTCAAGATTTTCACATTGAAGTGCTGGTATTTCAAAATCTGCGACTAGCTCAGAACAGACCCCAACATTATATTGAAACTCTCTTCTCGTTTCTGAAATCAGCTCTCCATTTCGATACTCTTGAATACACATCCCGACTAAAAAGATTCCTTGCGTATTTGGGGTCGCGGTGACAACACCTGTTGCCGAATCTATTTCCAAAGGAATTCCTCCCAATAAATTGTTTAAACTATAAGGTGGATTTAACCAATTAATTGGATCATAAGGCGGTGGAAGTGGCGGTTGAGGACGAGGATTATCAAATGACGCTCCATCCAATGGAGTACACAAACTATAAACTAAAGAATCTCCATCAATATCGATGACAGATTGATCAAAAACAAAAGGTTCATTAATACATAAAAAGACAGGAGGAATAGCACTAAATTGAGGACTACTATTACACTCCAACAATGCTGTTTCAGAAATATCAATGACAAAAGATGCCCCCGTATCAAAAGAACTCACAATATTCGAAATAGAAGAATTTCGACAGCACCTCTGATAAACTAATTGATAACCACCCGAAATTGGTGGTAAATTAATCGTATCCGTATAAGTCATCGAATGCACACATATATCATTTGGCGCAAAAAGACATGGGTCTGAAATGACAATATCTAAGGTATCATCAACGGTAGCAGGAATTAATAATTGACCTCCTGGTGCTCCTAATAAACTTAAAACCAATTCATTATTTGCATCAAATATTCCAATCGAGGCCTCTGGATCAAAATCAGCATTCGGTGATCCATAAAAACAATCTCTGTAAACAGTCAATTTTATTTCAAAAGTATTACCCCCTAAACAATTATAGGATATCTCGCCTCCCACAATATGTGAAGCGTTAGTCAAAAATGGATTTAGAAAAAAAACTAAAAGAAAAAATAAAAATCTTCCTTGTTTCACTTCATTATTTTTTATAAAAATAGCACATAATCCTTTTGGATAAATCATCATTATTGCTTGAGTTATAA
>CAYGRM010000617.1:0-2732 GCA_964352225.1 uncultured Saprospiraceae bacterium
ATCGTAAGGCTAGTTTTTCGACCGTCGGTTGTTTGATTAAATAAGAATAAAGTATTAATCCCAAAATAGCAATCGGAATAAAAATAAAAATACTGGTCAAGTTAACTCCTTGCGCGTATGGATTATTAGCAAATAATAAAAACGATAATCCCCCAATAACTAAACTGATTAAAATTGGAATCCCGATAAATTTCAAGTTGTTTCCTTTCCAAACAAATGATCGATGCTGCTTACTTAAACTAGCGCTATGCTTGTTGTAGGCATTTTCCACATACTCATCATATTCGCCATCAATCATAACATTACTACTACCTGAAAACAGCCGATTAAACAAATCCCTTTCCTCTTCTGGTACGGAAGCATCCACTTCTTTTAATTTGATGAGTTCGAAGGATTTGGATTTCAAGAAAAAATTATCTTCGTTCTTTTCTTCAATTTTCAAAAAACCTTTAATTGCCAGATCAATGATCGAAGCAGTAAAACTTTTCCGTTGATACCTTCCCTTCCAAATATAATTGATGGAAGCAGCGGATAGATCATCGGGTGATTCCCAGCTTGGATAAGCTGCTGGAGTGGGTGGATCTTGACCGTATTTTAACCAAGTATAGACATAATAAGGGAACAAAAATATCAACCCTAAGATGATGACGATCATCGTTCCATACCTTTGGAAGAGACTTGGTTTGTCCACGATGTCTTTAGGAAAACCTATGGCAATGGTTAAGCCTTCTCCTGGATTCAATGGACGATTGACTTGATAATCCAACTCTCGCCCTTCTAGATTGACCGAATAATCTTTTTTGTTTTGTCCTAAATATCCTGTGTAGGCAGTTTCCTGAATGACGGAAGCGCCCGCAGGCAAGGTGACTGTACAAGCGGCTTTTTCAATTTCAAAAACTACATCCGTACCAATCGCATTCCAATAAATTTCATCATAGTCTTTAAAAAAACCAACTTGATTGGGTACCTTATATTTTATCACATAAGTATAGTTTCCAGGCTTTAAGAAAACCTCTTTTTGGCCAACATAAATCATATATCCATTTCCAGCAGATTCTGTAAAGTAAGGCTCCGCTCTTCCATCTTTTTGCACCTCCTCAATTTGGTAATCCATCTTGACCGTCCGTCCATTCATACTTCGATGGGAAGGAAAGTTTCGAGTGATTCCACGTTTGATCTTATTGCCTGTAGCATAAACGGAAATCGTTTCGGTGACAGATACTGACCGATCTTGATTGACGGTAAGTTGCACATCAAAATTAGTGATCCTTTCTTTTTGAGCAAAAGCAGTACTCGCCAAAAAGAGCCAACCAATAATAAAAACGAATTTTTTTAATCTCATGGAAAAATTAAAATTGAACTTTTGGAAGTGTTCGTTGACCTTCATCCTCTATCTCGAAAAATTCTCCCATATGAAAACTAAACATATTCGCCACTACATTACTTGGAAATGACTCTACCATAATATTGTTTTCCCGTACCGTCGCATTAAAATACCGACGAGCCTTTTCGACATCACCTTCTATAGCTGATAATTCGCCCTGAAGTTGTAGGAAATTAGTATTCGCTTTAAGATCGGGATATGCTTCACTAAGGGCAAAAACATTGGCGAGTGCGGAGTTCAATTGTTTTTCTGCGGCGGTCTGAGATTTTACCCCTTCCGCATTCAAGGCGGTATTTCTTGCTTCGATGACTTTGTTTAAAGTTTCTTGCTCATGCTTAGCGTAACCTTTTACCGTTTCCACCAAGTTAGGAATCAAGTTGTATCGCTTTTTGAGTTGGACATCAATTCCACTCCAACCTTCTTCCATCATGGAACGCTTACGGACAAACTTGTTGTAAACACCTACAAAATAAAAAAGGACGAGGGCGGCAACCGCGACAAGGATAAAAAGTATTGACATAGTATTTTTTTTAAAAATTATTGATTAATAAAGATGGGATTCCAGTAATTGCAATTTACGTTTTTCCATAATTATATTAATCAAAAGGGGGGAAATATATTTAGTTCTTAGACTAATCCTGTGGAATAAATGATTAAATTATTTTTTAACAGAGCTTGGGGCAAACATACCTGTTACAAAAAAAATAAAAAGGCAAAATTACTTATGTCAGCTTAAAATCAATATACGATAGCGAATTTCATCCACCTGTCTACAAGTACCTGTGAACAAATCTTTACCAAAACAAAAACATGAGTCATCCCATAAGTAATATACTTACAGGTCGATTTTGAAAAAAAGAACCTCCTGTGTATTTTTGATTATTACGACACAATCAAAACATAGGATATAGGTGGATTTTGTTCTGCACCTGGAGGGACAAAAAGAATTGGTCGTTTGCTAAAGTGTAAAAAATGGACGGATGAATCGATTGACGATTTCTTCTTTAATCGAGGCAAACCAAGAATGAAAAAGTTAGCAGCGAGCTCTAATAGACCATTGTTGTTATGGGACGATAGTAGAATAGAAAAACCAGAGAGTTCATTATTAGGAGGGCTTTGTAGTGTCTTTAGTAGTAAAGGACAACGACTCACCAGAATTAGACCTGGTTTTTTTAATCCTCCAGGGAAAAGAATCTATACAGCAGGTTATAAATGGACAGGAGTAATGTTGTCGGCTCTTGGTGAATTTACCGATTGAGAGCTGCCATCTCCATAGCTCTCCTTGCTTTATTTTTTTTTGAAAAGCATTTTCAACGTAGCGGTTGGTTTGATTTGGTTACGTAAATAC
>CAYGRM010000618.1:0-2731 GCA_964352225.1 uncultured Saprospiraceae bacterium
TCCTAGAACTGAGTAGGCAAAAACATTTAACTTTTTAATATTTTAATAAATTATTTAAACATGAAAAATTTTCAATTATTGACTTTAGTATTTGCTTTATTTTCAATGACTGCATTCTTGCAATCGTGTGAAGAAGATAAATGCAAAGATGTTGTTTGCCAAAATGATGGTGTTTGTTTGGATGGTACTTGTGATTGTCCTGAGGGCTTTTCAGGGACTAATTGTGAAATAGCTGATAGAGATCAGTTTATTGGTACTTATTCACTTGAAGAAATTTGTGATACGGGGATAGATAATTATACTATTTCTATTACCACCGGTGCACAAGTGACAGATATCGTTTTTAATAACTTATACAATGCTGGCCTAAATAATACTAGCGCAGTTATAAATGGAAGTAATGTTACCATTGCTGCTCAAGTTTTTGGTTCGGGAACAATTTTAGGAAGTGGTTCAATTAACGGAAATATTTTAAGCTTGACTTATACTGTAGAGGTTGGTGGTAATACGGATACCTGTACTGCTACTTGTACGAAACAATAATAATATTTTTCCGAACAGTATTTTTGTCAAAATACTGTTCGGAATTTTTTAAATATTAAATAATAATTCATGTTAAACATTAAGTTTATCCTTTTGATTTTTACCGTGGTAATTTTTACCTGCTCATGTGGAAGTGATTCCAAATCAAATAACAATACAACTACATCTGAGTCAACAGCTAACAATTCAGTTGATACTGAAGAGAAGCAAACATCAGCTTCTGAAAAAGTTATCGAAACAGTCAATACCAAACCCTTCCAAGAAAAAGAAATGATCTATGCTTGGGTGGACAAACTCAATATTCGAGATACACCTAACCTCAAAGGAAAAACCATTGCGACTGTAACCAATAAAGATGCTTTAGCATTTACGGGTGAGCAATCAGAGAAAACGGAAGAGATAGTGTTGAGAGGAGTGGCTTACGATGAACCTTGGCTCAAAATTATCACGCCCGACAAAACAGAGGGTTGGGTATTCGGTGGCGCAGTTGTGCGACTCAATCAGGTGAGGGGAAATGATCCATTGACGGAGGAGAAATTTGATTTCCCATATTTTGGAGCGTTTGATTTATCTACTTGGAAAAAATTGGGAACCAAAAAAGAAGGAGAAGAAGTAGATATAGTAGTGACTACTTATCAAAAAGGCAATCAAATTCTGGAAGTGAGCCATGCTGAAAGAGGAGAATTTTACTATGCGCATGATTACAAATTGATGGATGCGAATAAGAAAATTTTAAAAACGAGAAATTTTAATTTTGTTGCGGATACAGAATTAATCATCACAGAGACCGTAAAAGATTTTGTAGCGAAGAAAGAATATACTCGTACGCAACAATTAAAAATACATTTTTATGATTCGAATGATCGTCCTAAAATGGTTAATGGTGAATGGTCTGAGAAAGCATTAGAAGTCACCAATTCCTCACAAGTTGCAACCACCGCCGCACTTACTAAAGCAAGACTCCAACCTTTTAAATTTGTTGATTGTGGAAAATTAGTGGAAAAAGATTTTAGTTGCTCTTGTTCCTTCAGTACAAGTGACTTTTACAAAGGGCCAACCATCTTTGTATCAGATTGGGATAAATCTGCCTGCGTAAACGTTGATGGCGAATTGAATGCGTTGTACCCTGATTGGGAAGAGCGGGACTATAAAGCTGAACTCAAAAAATTGGCGGAATCCAAAACTTGGATAATGGTGAAAAATAGCGGTGTACTATATTTCGGTAAGCCATTGTCAGATTATAAATATGATGACGCAACAGAATTTTTGACCGATGTAATCCTCGCTTCTGGAAAAAATATAAAAGTCATTCCCATACAAAATACAGCCGAAGGGATGGTCATCAGAGAAATCACCGATAGCGCAGATGATGCCATCGCCAAAGCTAAAGAGTACCAATCAAAAGGAGGCGATGATCCATTATCTATCGTGAAAATGGACAATCGGAAATACGATGTATTTGTTCGGTACAGAAAAATTACTCAATTCGAAGGCGAGGCCAATCGATTTGAAGGCAGCATTACCCTCCTGCAAAATAGAGGAAAAGAAATATTAGAAACCAAAGTGATCAAGGGGAATTGTGGTTGTTGATATTTTAAGGTTTGAAAAAAGTATTGTGTAAACGAAATTCAATTTAATAAAAATACATCCAAATGACCACTTACAATAATGATCCAAAGCAGGCTAAAAAATCACTCATTATAGGCATTATCGGAATTTTAATTTTTGGATTGATGTATGGTTACTACACCTTTGTAGAACCCAACCAAATCAAAGCAGACAGCTCAACGACTACAGCTAAAATTACCATGCTAGGAGATAACGCTATGCGAGGTACTACAACTCCTACCATTTTTGAATATCAAGTAAATGGAAAAAAATATGAAGGTAACTTTGATACCTTCCTTCCTTGTTTAAAAGATCAATTTTCTGCAACTGAGTTAGCTAAGCATGCATACACGGTAGTCTACAGTAATAAAAATCCTGAAATAGCCAGATTGCTGATTTCGCCAAAAATGTTTGAAGAATATGATATGGCGATTGATGAAAAGTCAAAGGAGATGTATGAAAAGTTTTGGAATTGTGATTGAGATGGGTTCTAGATGAATTCATTTGGTCAATTCCGTTTTAAGATATTCAAATTTCAATTGGATGCTAACGTTTACGAAACTTTTAAAGTTTCGTAAAC
>CAYGRM010000619.1:0-2716 GCA_964352225.1 uncultured Saprospiraceae bacterium
ATAGTAACCTATGCCCGAGCTCAAAATTAGAAATTTTTAGGAGGAATTCAATTCTAATTTTTTATGAAAAAATATTTTAAAAGTTCTATTTTACATTTTAATAAAAACCAAAATAATAAAATCATGGCTGCCACAAAATCAATGCAAGAATATGTTGACATGGGACTGGAATCTTATTTGAAAGAAAGAGTACAAGATCAGGAGGATTGGATGGAAGCAAAAAGTGGTTCTTGTAAAAAAAATTACCAAAGAGGTAAATTGTTAGTGATTCTACTTTCCGTTTCTGTTCCATTTTTAGTGACCTTGATTGATGAGTTTAGTTTTTTTAAATATATCATTGCAGCTGTTGGTGTGTTGATTGCAGCAGTTGAAGGGATTTTATCTTTATATGATTTTCAAAATAGTTGGATTAATTATCGGCAAACTTTGGAAGCTTTGAAAAGAGAAAAATTCTTCTTTGCGACCAAAGCAAGTGTTTATAAAAAAGATAGATCCTTTGCCTTTTTTGTAGAACGAATCGAGACGATTTTGACTATGGAAAATAAAAATTGGTCGGAAAGTGCCTTGAGTGAGGTTAAGGTTGAAAATGAATAAATTAAAAATTGGTAAATGAAAAAAATTGGATTGCTCTCCGATACACATAGTTATTTTGATGAAAAAATCTATGATTATTTCAGAGAGGTTGATGAGATTTGGCATGCTGGAGATATCGGTTCGATGCAAGTAGTCGAAAAGCTAGAGGCTTTTAAACCACTTCGAGCAGTTTATGGAAATATTGATGATGCAACCATGCGAGCGGCTTTTCCTTTGAATAATATTTTTATGTGTGAGGAGGTAAAAGTTTGGATAACACATATCGGAGGATATCCCGGAAGATATAATAAAAGAGTTCGAGAAGAAATGTCAGCACACCAACCTGATCTTTTTATAACAGGACATTCACATATTCTTAAAATTATGCCTGATCGAAAGAATGATCTTTTACATATAAATCCCGGCGCTGCCGGAATATCAGGTTTCCATAAAATGAAAACCATGGTAAGGTTTGCGATAGAGGGAGCGAAAATAGAAGCGATGGAAGTTATTGAGTTGGGTAAAAGGGGAGCGATGTAGAAAAGATTATCAAAACTGAAATGAAAAAAAATGACGTGTGTATATTGTTATTTTTTAAATCAATAAAGATATAGCTATCAGCTATCATTGAGTTAGGTAAATTATCTAATTTTAGCTCAAGTAACAATGAGTAATATGAAGCAAAATTTTTTTCAAAAAATATCAAGTCTGATCATTTTATTAACTCTTATGCTTAGTTTAAATTTCCAAGCATGTGCTCAATTAGAACTTAAACTAAATCCACCTGCGGCGCTATTTGGATTTTTTCAAATCGGGGCAGAGTATATAGTGAGTAATGATTTTGGCTTGGAAGCAGAAGTGTTATTTTCTGGGATAAATAATAATAGCGGAGGTGGAGCTTTGTTGCATGGGAAATATTATTTTAATCCTGATTTTGGATCAGATAAATTTTATATAGGTCTTTTGGCAGGAGGTTTTGGAGGAGAAATAAAACCATTGGCTGCCTTCGGATTTGAAGCAGGGTATAAGTTATTAGGAGAAAAAAATATCTTGTTCGAGATTGGAGTAAGTTTGGGAAGAGTTACTACAGATAGGGTTATTCCTTGGGGAAGATTGATGTTTGGTTATCGATTTCCCGCAAGGAAATAGAAATAAAAAATACCTTCTAGATGATTAACATCTGGAAGGTATTTTTAGCTAATTGAAGTTATTTAAAATAGCTTTACAATAAATATTTTAAACCCAGCGCAAACCCACTAGATTTTCGCATATAATTCACATTATTTTTTCCGACTCTTTGCCAGCCGATACCTTTGCTCAAATCCAAGCCTAGTAATACTTTTTTACCTACTTGATAATGTAGTCCATAAGGAATGAAAACTCTGGAATAGGAAACAGACTTTGCTGCGTACATTTCTGGTGCAGGACTAGCATCATCGACAGGTTGAGTAGATGGATGTTCGCCTGGTTCAAAATATTTTCCATTCACTAGCATCATATTGTTGCCGAAAGTAAATCCAGCATTTGCTCCTACACCGAGGTACCAATGCCATCGATTTCTTTTTCCCCAAGTTCCTTTAAATATATATGCGGCATTAAGGCCTAGTTCCCAATGAATATTACAAAAAACGATGGAGGTGTCTAAGTCCTTATTTTTATAACTAACCATAGCCTCTTTTGGGGTATTTAAAACGATTCCGACTTGTAGAGCTTGATCCGTTTTGTAAGTACCAGTTGCTTCATTTAAGGGCGAAAAATTCCAGCTCACTCTCAAATCAGCACCTGCTGTTGTAGGAGTTGCTTCCTCTTCCAATCCTTGCAGGTCTCGTTTTAATTGATTGGGATCTTTGGCGAAAATTAACAACTCATCCAAGGTCATGGATTTAAAAGTATTCCAATTAACCCCGATTCCGAAATTAATTTCAGAGCGTTGCCACTTCTTATTGATGGGAAGGGTAGAAGAAGTTTGGGCAATTATTGAAGAGGAAGAAAAGATAATAAAAACTAGATAGATGTATATTTTTTTCATAAAAAGGAATTTTAATTAGGTCTAAAAATACTATTATTTTTCCTCAGGACAAATGATATAGACGATTCCCCTATGGTTTAGTTTTTTCTTTTAAAAAATAATACATTTATGATC
>CAYGRM010000620.1:0-2705 GCA_964352225.1 uncultured Saprospiraceae bacterium
TTCTGGCAAATGGAGATGGATCTCGCGCTGGTTGAGGAGATGGTGCAGGTGGTGGAGGTGCAGGAGGATCTGTTTTTTTGGAAGTTCAAAATTCAAATAGTATTGTTCAAGTAGAAGCGAATGGCGGTGATGGCGGAATGATTAATAATGGAGGAGGGGAGCGTTGTCACGGACCAGGAGGTGGTGGAAGTGGTGGAAGAATTATCAGCAACTTAATGGTTGGAAGTACTTTTTCAACTTCCTTAGATGGAGGTCAGGCAGGCGTTTCCATCAATTCTTCTACTTGTTCTAATGGAACCAATGGAGCTGAGAACGGGGAAGCGGGTATTTTAGAAGGAATTAATAACAATATATTTGCAAGTCAAGAATTTTTATTACCGGAAGCTAATTTTTCTTACACTAATGAAATGTTAGCAGTAACATTTACCAATCTTTCTCAAAATTCGAATACCACTATTTGGAATTTTGGTGATGGAAATTCAAGTAGTAATATTAATCCAATTCACACTTATGCTCAAACCGGAACGTATAATGTTCAATTGATTATTTCCAATGATTGTGGAGTTGATACTTTTAATCAATCCATATTTGTAGAAATAGTAGAAGCTAATTTTGCTATTGATGAAGATGGTGGATGTTTGCCTCATACGGTGAATTTTCAAAATAATTCCTTAGGAACTATTGATGATTTTTTATGGACTTTTGAAGGTGGAAACCCAGCAACTTCTAATGATGAAAACCCACAAATAATTTATGATACTCCAGGTCTTTTTGATGTCCAATTAGAAGTTTATGGGACACAAGGTATCGATACTATTTTCATCGCAGAGGCAATTGAAGTATTGGAGGTTCCTAATGCATCTTTTGATTTTTCTTCCCCAATTCAGGGGACTGTTAACTTCAATAATAATTCAACTAATGCCACTTCATTCGATTGGGACTTTGGAGATGGAAGTGCTATCTCCAACGAGGAAATGCCAATTCACATTTATAATTCTCTAGGAAATTATGTGGTTACTTTAACTGCCTCAAATGAATATTGTTCGAATACTTTTACTGATACGGTTTCAATTATAACTAGCATTGATGAGTTGGAATTATCAGGCGTTAGTATTTTTCCAAATCCAACTTCTGATTATATAACCATAGAATTACAGGAATTAGAAATTGCACAATTCGAGGTATATTCTATTGATGGAAGAAGGATGGAACAATTAGGTGGAGAAATTCTTGGATTCAAAAAATTGAACATAAGCGCTATTCCTGCAGGTGTATATGTTTTATCTGTTTTCCAAAATGGAAAACGTGGAATCTATCGATGGATTAAGTTGAATTAAGTAACGATGAAAGAATAACTTATCGATTTTGATTGCCAAATTTTTCCTCACTCATCGTTGCAAAAACAATTATTTATCCAGATAAACTCATGTTTTTGCGCCTTGATTGAGGAAAAATTTATCTTGTCAAAATCGACAACTTATTTTTTCATCGTTACTAAGTTAAAAAAGAGAATCAAACTGATTCTCTTTTTTTGCCTTTAAATAGTAATATTTCCCCAAAATAATATTACTATTTTTTTTGATGCTATTTTGCTTATTGTAAGCAATTACGCTCAAAGTTTTGTATCTTTGCATCTCCTTTTTGAAAAGATGGTTTTAGGTATTCATTCTAGTTGATTTGACTCCCTACGATTTCTTCCTCATCGGGAATATTTTTCAACTAAATAATAAATATGGCAAAGTCGCAGCAATCATTCAACAAAAAAGAAAAAGAAAAAAAGCGAAGAAAAAAGAAAAAAGATAAATTAGAAAGAAGAGAACAACGTAAGATTGAAAAAGAAGAGAATGGAACAAAGTCGTTTGAAGACATGTTAAGGTACGTTGATGAAGATGGAAATTTATCTACAACTCCACCAGATCCAACCAAGAAGAAAAAGGAAATCAAATTAGAAAATATTGTTTTGGGTGCTGCACCTGTAGATACTACTCCTGTTGAAACTGTGCGTGAAGGTCAGGTCAAATTTTTTAATGATGAGAAAGGTTATGGCTTTATTAATGATAATGCGACCAAGGAAAGTATCTTTGTACACATTAATAATGTGGAGGGAGAACTTAGAGAAAATGATCGAGTAACCTTTGAGATTGAGAATGGGCCAAAAGGTCCTAACGCAGTAAATGTAAAATTAATTTAAAATTAATTTAAATATTTCAAAAAGGCCTGTTAGTGTTTCATGCGCTAACAGGCCTCTTTTGTTATTTGAGGGTTTAAATCAAAATTACTCAAATATTAATCAATTAGACTTTAAATTTTAACTTTGCGAAATGTCAAGTGCAATAAAAAATCAAAAAGAAATTTTAGAGAAACTGGGTATTCAAAAACTCAACCCAATGCAGGAGGAAGCTCGATTGGTTATTCCTACATCTGCAGAAGTGGTTTTACTTTCCCCTACAGGAACTGGTAAAACTTTAGCATTTCTTTTACCAATTATTGCGGAATTGGAAAACGATTGTGATGAGATTCAAGCAATAATCATTGTTCCTTCCAGAGAGTTAGCTATTCAGATTGAACAAGTAGCCAGAGAGATGGGGACTGGATTTAAGGTAAATGCAGTTTATGGTGGTAGACCATTTTCGAAAGATAAAATTGAGTTGAGCCACCCACCAGCTATTTTGGTTGGTACTCCAGGACGAGTGGCGGATCATTTG
>CAYGRM010000621.1:0-2617 GCA_964352225.1 uncultured Saprospiraceae bacterium
TCGTTGTATTATAGAAAATGTAATGCTGACCAAAATGCATTTACAAATTAAAAATGATGATTTATTTAAGGTATTTGCTTTCGTACTCTCAGAATTTTCTCCCCTAAAAAAAATCCCAAACCATCTATTTGATAATTTGGGAAAATCTATATTTATAAAAACTCGTGATATATTGTTTAAAATAAATAATTCACCCCCACTTTTATATTCGCCATCAACGGATATGTTTTGACTCTATTTTTTTCAAAAATAGGTGAAAGACTTTTTGAGAAAGACGGCTCAAAGGAAAAGTACATTTTATCATTCAACTTCACCTCAGCTTCAATTCCTGCTAACCAATTTATCGTGGTTGATTTCAGATTTCTTAATTCTGTTTTATTGCTAATTTGATTTCTTCGATGTCTAAGATTTGGGAATGGTGCGTCGACTGAATTAATTTCGACATCTGCATCCAAAATAAAATTAGTCAAAATACCTCCTTTTACTCCAATTCTAAATGCTTCATTTCCAAACCTATATTTTGCCAAAATTGGAATACCTAAAAAACTAATCTTTTGGTTACTCTCAACTGGAATATTGAACAATAATTGATCAGGAATAGCACTACTCATCGCTGCTCGAGTTAACGTAACATCTGATTCAATATCTCCCATCGGGGTAACTAACAGTAAAGCAAATTCATTTTCAAAATCACCGGAGGAGTTTTGTGTTTCACTTGCCGTATTATATTGTTTTTGAATTCGATGCCTTGCTGTAATTTCTGATTTTGTATATTGAAGGCCTGACTCAATGCTCCATTTATCATTGATTTGAAAACCTAGTTTTAGTCCTCCACCAGTTGTCCAAGATTCTTTTTCTGGAATACTTTTAATCTTATCAATGCGAGTTTGAGAAAGATTAGAATCGTCAGCGACAATGGATCGTTTTCCTAAATTCCGACTTCCATAAACACCCAGGTAAAACTTATTAATGTTTCCTCTTGAAAAATCATGAACTACAGTCCTCTCCCAATCAAGCTTGAGTTCCTCATCTTCTCTATCTGATTTAATGACAAAGTTTCGATGAGGCAATGTATTAATATCTACGACCGATTTATTTTTAATCAATTCTTCTTTGCTGTTGTCAGAATTGGTTTGATCAAAATGAACAGAAGACTCGTGGTCTGCAATATTATTTTCTTTTGGTAAATCAGGCTCGTTCGTTTTTTTAGATGGAAGACTAACTGAATTTTGTTTGGCTAGGTTATCAGTATTTTGAGTTGGAATAATTGGTGAGCCATTATTATTCTTACCACCAATTCCATTTTCACTTTTCCCAGAAAAATGAGTTGTGTGTGAAGATTTGTCTTTATCATCACTTTGCACCACTTCTTGATTTCCAAGGCTTTGATGATTATCAATAGTATTTATATTTTGCTCGGCTATAGTTGATTCGAGTTCTTTCTGCGTATTTTCTAACAATTCTTTTACCTTTTCTATTTTCTCTACATTTTCATTTATTTCAGTCATCAATCCTTCAATCTCTTGATTTTGGACTGTCCATTGGTATGCAAAAAACAATAATACCACAGATGCTGCAACTGTTGCCCATTTCCAATAATTAATCGGTCGAATGATTGCGGTTGGTTGTAGGTCTGCTGCTACCTTATCCCACACATTCGAGGAAGGAACATCCCAACCGTCATCGGAAGGAAGTTCATTTTGCCCTTCCAGAGATTTTTTAAAAAATTCTTCGAGGGGATCGTTTGGTAAATTTTTATCCATATTTCTTTTCGTTGGACGTTAAACGTTGGACGTTTTAGATTGAATAGAATCGTCCAACGTCCATTGTAAAACGTAAAATGTTATTCCATAATACTCTTTTCTAACATTTTTCGTAGAGTTGCTTTCGCTTTCGATAATTGCGACTTAGAAGTATTGATGGAAATTTCTAATTTTTCTGCAATTTCTTTGTGCGAATATCCTTCGATCACATACATATTAAAAACAACTCGATAACCTGTTGGTAATTTTTGAATGATACGAGTCAACGCTTTGGCATTCATTTCTGCAAAAATATCTTCATCCGTCGTTACACTATCTGAAAGGTTTTCAACTTCTACATCAGAAAACAATTTCTTCCTTTTTCTAATTTGCATCAAAGCAACATTGACCATCACTCTTCGAATCCACCCACCCAAAGGACCTTCTGCTCGAAATTGATGTAAGTCGGAAAATACTTTGACAAAACCCTCTTGCAACATATCTTCAGCCTCAGCACGATCATTTGCGTAGCGCAAGCAAATTCGAAACATCGGCACTTTAAACTTTTCGTAAAGTGCTTTTTGAGCGTTTTGATCTCTTTTCAAACAGCCTTTTAATAATATATTATCCGATTGCTCCAAGTTGAAATTTATTAGGTTTATATCTATGGTGTAAAAACGAAAAGAATGGTTGCCTGAGTTTTTATTTTTTATAAAAAATAAAATTCGAGTCTATTTTTGAAATACTTTTTGGGAAAAAAATGTAATGGAAAGATTGGAGAAATTTAACCTTGAAAGTTGAGAAGTCTCTTAAAAAAAATGGCTCTAGATGATTTCATTTGGTTATTAAGTTATTGGTTAATGAGTTATTAGTCG
>CAYGRM010000622.1:0-2602 GCA_964352225.1 uncultured Saprospiraceae bacterium
TATTCCATTCGTCTTTACTGGAAAGTATAAATATAATTAATTATTGTAAAAAAACATAGTTATTTATTTGTGATGTATAATTTATTCACTCAAAGCCATTTAAAAATTAGTGTAACTTTTTTTCTCTAAAAAAACTACCTACCTGATAAATTAAAATAATCATCAAATAAAAATAACCCTTTCCTTTCCTTACTTTTGTAAAAAAAAATATGTCCTCTGACAATTCAAATACTATCAGTTTAAACAAATACATTAGCGATTCAGGTGTCTGTTCTCGACGAGAAGCCGATAAAATTATTGACGCCCAGCGAGTAACCATTAATGGAGTAATTGCCAAAAAAGGAAATCGAGTGATCGACGGAGATGTGGTTGCAATTGATGGAACCCCACTTCAAGGAAAAGAAGAACCAATCTATTTAGCCTTTAATAAACCGCCAGGAATCACCTGCACAGGCGATAAGGAAGTGGAGGATAATATTATTGATTTTATCAATTATCCAAAAAGAATTTTCTATGTCGGTCGGATTGATAAATACTCTCAAGGATTAATTTTTTTGACTAACGATGGAGATATCGTCAATAAAATTCTACGTGCTGGAAATCAACATGAAAAAGAATACCTTGTTACAGTCAACAAACCAATTACCAATTCTTTTATCCAAAATATGGCAAATGGAGTTCCAATATTAGACACTCGAACTAAAAAATGTTTTGTCCAAAAAGAAAGTAACTACTCTTTTAAAATTATTCTGACTCAAGGGCTGAATCGTCAAATTCGACGGATGTGTGAATACTTTGGTTATCATGTCACTAGATTGATTCGGCTTCGCATTATGCATATTGAATTGGGAAATTTGCCAGAAGGGGAATGGAGAAATTTCACTAAGCACGAAGTAAATAAATTAATGCAGTTAGTAGAAAAATCTGAAAACCTAAGTCAAAAAATGAAAGTGCAAAAAGATAAAGATCAACGAAAAAGAAATTAAAAACAAAACCGTTTCATTCAAAAATGAAACGGTTTTACAACTACCTAACTGTAAATTGAAAAATAAATGAATTTACAATATTTTTATTCTGGATAAGCTACAGCTATCTCTGCTGTACCAATAATTTGTTTTTCTTCTCCACTACCCTCTTTTCTTAAAATACAATCGTAATCGATAGTTAACTTCTTTGTCTTTTCTCCATTTTCATTATCCTCGTAATTCTCAATATTTGTAATTGTAAATGTATTGTTAGAATTATCTGCAAATTTGGAACTATAAATTCCGGTGGAATCTTGATATTCAATTGTTACGGTGGAAAACTGTTCCCCAACATTAATCATTTCAAATTTTGTTGTGTCTTGAACATTAACTTGAAATTGAGGAAAAGCAGAAGAAAGTGCACCTTGTGCAAAAGTACAAACTCCCATCTCAACAGAACAATTAGCATTAAAAGCTTCCAACGTTACATTATTAGGTAAGCTATTGGGATTAATTACAAAAGGTGTACTAATCGTAGAATCTCCATTCCAAATAAATGTATCAAATATAGGATTACCAAAAATTGGAGATAAAATTAAATTTCCAATACTATCATAAGACACATCAATAAATAAATTACAAAAATTAGGTGCATTATTTCCGTTAGGAACGATTGTCTCAAAATAACTTTCACAACCAGTTGGAGTATATATTTTTAATCGAACGTTCAAATCTTCTGAACCAAAATAATTATGACTGATCGATTCTCCGATGTAAGTTATAAATGAATTATTTCCTTCCATAATTTCCCAAATAAATAAAGCAGGTGGAACTCCAAATGAATCTACTAATTCACCAGAAAAGGAATATGTAAATCCGTTCACCGCGACACTATCACTTAATGAAAAATAACTAAAAGTATCACCGTCAAAAACTGCATCTTCAAAATTAAAATCTGAAATACTAGGTGTAGCATAACTACTTCGAATCGAAAAACTTAAAGATTCCTCGCACTCATTCTGACAAGAGGAATCTTTGGCAAATCGTCCGGTCATCGTGTACACCTCAAAATTATCTTTCGAAAATTCTGAGAACATATAGAAGTCATCATCGCCTGCCACAATATTTAAAGCAGTTCCAGCCAAAGTTGCATCAACCCTGAAAACAGGATCACCAGAAGGAACCTCATCCAAATCAACTTTTTTGCATCCTCCAATGGCAACAACAATTAAGAAAATATAAATTATTACTTTTTTCATTTTTTTAATTTCAAATATTGAGTAACTCTAAAAGTTAAATATAAAGGTCTTGATTCTTGCAGGGCAACTGTGATGCCTTCTGGAAGCACAGCATCTTTATCTAAAATACCACCTGGTGTATAGTTCGCACGTACACCAAAATGTAGATTGTCGCTGATTCGATAATGAAATCCTAACAATATATTTACATGATTATTTTTAAATCCTAAACTTGGAACCCAACCTGAATTTTCAGACTGATCCACTTCAATAACTCTTCCTCGCACTCCTAATAAATAATTAAAGGAAGCACCAGTTTCAAATGTCATTCTCTTTTTTTGATATTTTAAATAAAGAGGGATTTCTAAATAATGTAAATTCTCAGGAGTTAATTTAGCT
>CAYGRM010000623.1:0-2591 GCA_964352225.1 uncultured Saprospiraceae bacterium
TCTATAGAAGTACCCTTTTGGAAATAACTTAATAATCAATAAATCAATAACTTTTGTAACTATTCAGCAAGTTTTAAGATTTGACTTTCGTCAAATAGAAATTGAACGCAGAGACAGGGAGACGCAGAGTTTTAAATTTTTCGAAGAAAAATTCTCTGCGACTTTGCGTCTCTGCGTTCAATTCAAATACAAATTCAGCTTTGCTGAATAGTTACTAACTTTTTATAAATGACCAAATGAATTCATCTAGAACCAAAAAATATATTAATAAATACCAACAAAATACGATGAATCTCAAATATAGAATCTTCCGCTTTATCATCGCATTACTCATACTAGTTACGGCTGACATTCAAGTGTGAAATCACTTGATCCATACTTTGACGATTAACGATTTTAAATTTTTTAATAAACAGGACGATGCCGAAAATCCTTAAACCGAGTAGGCAATAATTTAACTTTTAAATAAAATTAATATGAAAAACAATTTTACGATGATTAAAAGAATGTGTTTTGTGTTTGCTTTTTGTTGGTTGGGTATTTTTTCAACTAACGGACAGGTTACAGATGTCGTGACTGGGTTGAACCAGCCGACTGGTGTAGCTATAAAAGGAAATACCCTTTATTATGTTGAAATAGGTTC
The DNA here is from genome assembly GCA_964352225.1 of uncultured Saprospiraceae bacterium. Lineage (GTDB taxonomy): Bacteria > Bacteroidota > Bacteroidia > Chitinophagales > Saprospiraceae > CAJQQY01. The sequence goes on from CAYGRM010000623.1 coordinate 644, forward strand.
TGGGAAACTATTTCAAATAGACCTTATTCAAACCAACCCTACTCCTGTTGAGCTCCTTTCAGGCTTAAGTACCCCACAGACTCTTACTTTTAATGGTGACGATTTATTGATAACAGAAGAGGCTACTAATAAAATAAGTAAAGTAGATCTCACTCAGTCAAGCCTTACATCAGAATTAGTCATTTCAACTGGAAGTGGTGGTCCCACAGGGATTGCTCTTGATGGTGATAATCTATACATAAGCCAATTTTTCGGTGACAATGTATTCGTAACTGATCTTTCTCAAGCAAATCCAACACTTACTGAATTAGTTTCAAATGTAAATTCAGCTGGGTTTGTTGCCAAGTATGGAAATGAATTATTCATTTCTCAATTTTTAGATAATAAGATATCAAAAATAGACCTTACTCAAACCAATCCGACTCCTGTAGACGTAGTAACGGGGCTAGGGGGGCCTGCTGGTTTATTGATAGATGGAAATTTTCTATATGTAGCAGAGATTAACGGAAATAAGATATCCAGAATTGATCTTACCGAATCGAGTCCTACTACAACAGATGTTGTTACTGGATTAAATGCACCTAGGTTTTTTGCATTCAATGGAATCGATTTGTACATTTCAGAGTTCGGTGCTAATAAAATATCAAAATTAAGTCTTGGCCAAGCTGTTTTTTCAGGAACTACTGTTTGCGCTAATTCAATGTCCGAAAATATTGGTGGCGCCTCCCCAACAGGAGGAATCTACAGCGGTGCCAATGTAACCGACAATGGAGATGGCGTAACCTTTACCTTCGATGCAGCTACCGCTGGAATAGGAATGCATACTGTAACCTATACCATTGGAGGACAATCTACAACTGCAATAGTAGAAGTAGTAGCATCTCCAACTGCGATAGCTGTAGAGAATACCAGTATTACTTGTAATGGAGCTGCGGATGGATCTGTGCAAGCTGGATTAGCCACATCCTACCTTTGGAGTAATGGTGCAACAACTCAAGTTGCTGGTGGAGTAGCTGCAGGAGTAACCTATACTGTAACCGTAACAAATGCTGCAGGTTGTACAGCGACCGCGAGTGTTACTTTGTCGGAGCCTGATGTATTAACTTCTACTGCAACTGTCGATGCCAATACTTGTATGGGGTCAACCGACGGAGCAATTACGGCATCACAAACTGGAGGAACGGCTGGTTATACGTATTCGTGGTCAAATGGAGCGACTACTGCTTCAGCATCAAGTTTAGCAGGAGGAACTTATACTGCAACCGTAACAGATGCGAATGGTTGTACTGCTACTTCTTCTGCAATGGTTACTGAGTTCGCCTTACCTATAGTGACCACTTCTGTACCAGATACAGCATTTGCTATGAACGGAGTGCCCCCAGCAAATATTAACGGAGGAGGAACGCCGGTAGGAGGAGTTTATACTGATGCTTATGGAGAGGTAGATGATGATGGAAATGGAATGACTTTTAGTTTTAATGCTATGGCAATAATGAATGGCTTAGGTTTATTTAACACCATCATTTATACCTATACTGATGCTAATGGATGTGTCAATACAAGTGCTGAAAATATTTTCTTATTTGATGCAACGGTAGCAGTAGAGGATGTAAAAGAATTAGGAATTGAGATTTTTCCAAATCCGACTGCTGGAATTATCAACATCAAAGGAGCCGCTTTCGATCGAATCGAAGTAATTGATATGAATGGAAAAATCCTTTTAATAGAATCTACTCCAACCAACACCTTGAATATTTCTGCTTTCCCAAGTGGCATTTATTTCCTAAGAATAAATGTGGGTGATCAGGTAGCAACTCAACGAATCGTAAAAGAATAATTTGGTCTAATCAAATCCCGAATTGGATTTTCTTTAGGGAAAATACAGTTCGGGATTTTTTATAAAAAATCCAAACAGGACGTCGCCGAAAATCCTAGAACTGAGTAGGCA
>CAYGRM010000624.1:0-2589 GCA_964352225.1 uncultured Saprospiraceae bacterium
GTAGTGTAGAATAATCTGTAAAAATCTGAGTTTTCTGTGATGAATATCAATATTTTAAATTTAGTTTTTGAAAATCTAACTTATACTTCCAGCTGCTTCATCCATCCACCATTCTGCACTTTCAACGTGAGAGGCAGGATAACTTTTATAATTTCCTATTTTGGAAAAAATCTCTTTTATAACTGAATTCTTAGAAGCACCGGTCACCAAAAAATGAATTTGCTTCGCAGCATTAATCACTCTACCGGTCAAAGTAATTCTTTGCTGTCCTGACTCAGGATGAACTGCCACCGCACACGTTTCACTTGAATTTAGCAACTCCATTTGATGTGGAAAAATCGAAGCGGTATGCCCATCACTTCCCATTCCTAAAATAATCAAATCAAAAATTGGCAAACCGTCTTTTAAAAATAAATTCCATTCAATTAATTTTCCGTAGCGATCTGCTTCTTCGGCTGGATCATTCTCACCCAGCACTCGATGGATATTTTCAGAAGGAATGTTGATCTGTTGGAAGAGTTTTTCATTCGTCATTTTAAAATTACTTTCCTCATCGGTTGGAGGAACGCAACGCTCATCTCCCCAGTAGAAATGTACTTTTTTCCAATCAATTTTATTAGCATATTTTTTAGCTAAAATATCAAATAAAACTTTTGGCGTACTTCCACCTGAGAGGGCGATGTTTATTTTTTCTGCTTTCGCAATTTCTTTTTGTAAAAAATCGGCGAAGGCTTCTGCGACTGCTTCGTTGTTTTTAAAAATGTGAGTGGTGGGCATTTTCGATTTTTTATGGTGAAAAACTAGCTCTATTTTTTCACCACATAGACACAGAGAAAACATAGGTTATTACTAAGGAAAACTATGCTTTCTATGTGCTTATGTGGTATAAAAGTTACAATTCCGAATAATTATCATCCGCCGTCAAATTGCTACATGGATTTCTCCACGTCACCCGATCCGAATCAATCAACTTCGAAACCACGTTCGGTCCCCACGTTCCAGCAGGGTAACCATAGACTTTTATCTTCGGATTATTCTTCCAAGCATTCAAAATTGGTTCAACAAATCGCCAAGCCTCTTCGACAGAATCTCCTCGCGCATAAAGTGTCGCATCACCTTTTATCACATCCAACAATAATCGTTCGTAAGCAGCAGGAACATGTACATCCGTCAAATCTGAATAATGAAAATCCATTCCTACATCCTTCACCTCAAAACCAGCACCTGGCACTTTCATCCCAAATTTTAAAACCAAACCTTCATTTGGTTGGATGCGAATAATCAATTGATTATTGTCATTGTAAACTAGTTTCTCTTTTCGAAAAAGTGCATTCGGTGGATCTTTAAAAGTAATCACTACTTCCGTCACTTTAGTCGGCATTGCTTTCCCTGATCGAACATAAAATGGAACTCCTGCCCATCGCCAATTGTCAATGAAGAATTTCAAGCCAACAAAAGTTTCTGTTCGAGAATCCTTTGGCACTCCCTCTTCTTGTCGGTAACCATTGACTTTTTCATTATTGATGGTCGAGCGAGTGTACTGTCCCCGAATGACTTGCGAAGGAACATCCTCTTCTTTGATTGGGCGAATAGACTTGAGCAATTTTAATTTTTCATCCCGAATCGCAGCAGCGTCGGCATTGATCGGTGGTTCCATTCCAATGTGTGCAATGATTTGCATTAAGTGATTTTGAAACATATCTCGCAGCGCACCAGATTTATCATAATATCCTCCACGACTTCCGATGGTCAAATTTTCCGCATTCGTAATTTGCACATGCTCAATATAATTTCGATTCCAAAGCGGTTCAAAAATTCCATTGGCAAATCGAGTCACTAATAAATTCTGAACGGTTTCTTTTCCTAGGTAATGATCGATTCGATAAATTTGATTCTCATTAAAATATTGTCTGATCTTTTGATTCAAAGCAATAGCTGTCTCGAGATCATATCCAAAAGGTTTTTCAATCACTAACCTTCTCCAACCATCTTTTTCTTCATTCAAACCATGGGCAGCCAAACAAGCAGGAATCGTTTCATATAAAAATGGAGGAGTCGATAAATAATAAATATAATTTCAGCCAATATTAAATTCCTTGTCCATTTTTGCCAACTCCTTTTTAACCTTTTTATAATCAGCAGCCTCTGAAGTTTGAATAGAAATATACGATAATCGTCTCGCAAAATCCTTTTCCATTTCCTCATCTTTTTCCTCCTCTCGCTCAATAAATTCATTTGCAAAAAAAACTTTACTTCGAAAGGCTTCATCGGAATAATCCGAACGACTGACTCCAAGAACTGCAAAGTTTTCAGGTAAATATTTCGCTTTATGCAATTCAAAAATTGCAGGAATTAATTTTCGTACCGCCAAGTCACCTGATGCGCCAAAAATTACAAAGATTACTCCATCCATATTTTCCATTGGTTACATTTATTTTTTCCAAACCTACTCAAAATCTATTACTCCAACAAAACATCTTTTTAAATAGTTGAAGGTTTTCTGTCTTTATAAAAACAAAGGCAAATAAAACTTAAAATCATTTTAACTCCTACAGAAGAAAACCAAATCGAATACTCTGAGTTCTGGTC
>CAYGRM010000625.1:0-2567 GCA_964352225.1 uncultured Saprospiraceae bacterium
GAATATGATCATTGGTGAAAAATCTTAAAAATTGGTCTGATTTTAGCTCTTCTAACTTGTCTAACCAACTTCACTTTTTAAATTCACAGAACAAGTCTATAGTATCAAATTTTCAGAAAAATTCTGAAAATCCTAATCTCATTTTTTCGTAATTAGTTATCTATAATTTTATGAAATATTTCTTTATTCCAAGTTTTATTTTTTGCTTTTTTTTGATTGGAGATAATGTGTTTGCACAAGTATCGGCTGAAGAAATTGTCAACCAAACTTTGATGATTTCAAATAAAAAACATGGGGAACTAAATCCTCATTATTTATATCTGACAGGTGAGCAAATGCGAAATTTTAATATTGAAAAATACATTGCGGAGAATATTCAAGACGCAGATATTCAAATTTCTGGTTCTAAAATTTCTTATGAGAAAATTGTCAAGATTGAATTTGATAGCAGAAATTTAGCGTTACAAAGTGGTTGTTTTGAATTTTGTAAAAGTATTGTTTCCATATCTAAAATATCCTCTTTTGGATTGACTGTCAGTCCCATGGATGATTTGCAAGGAGTTTTAGTGGAAGCAGTTTATGAAGGATCTGCAGCAGAATTGGCAGGGATACAACAAGGAGCAATGATCACCTTTGTAGCTGATGCGGTAATCCAATCTGGCTGCGATCTGGCAGAAATAATTGAAGATGCAGAAGTAGGAGAGGTGTTAGATATTTATATTGAGGAGGAAGGAAAACAAAAAATTGTTCCTTTAATTTTAGGGTATAAAATTGAAGAAGTGATTACCTATAAGAATTGCTGTGATTCAGAATCCATGGCAAATGATGAGAATAACAAAATCGAATCGGAATTATCTATTTTCCCAAATCCAACAGCAGGTATTACCCAATTAAAATTTCGGTCTACTGAGAAAAGTGATTTGAGAATTTCGTTAACAGATGTTGCCGGGCATCAAATGTTCAATTCTGTAGTAAAAGGTTTTGGAGGATATTATCATGAAGTTTTGGATTTAACTGATTTTGCAGCTGGTTTATATTTTGTCCAAATCATGCAAGGGCAGCAAGTTTGGACACAGAAAGTGGTTGTACAAAATTTGTAATTTAGAAAGCTACTTCTTTGATAAATTGATAAATTAGAAATAGAATAAAAACAGCAGATAATATCACAATAATTGGGACTAAATCTTTGGCTCCTTCTTCTGGTTTTGTTAATTCTACACCTCGCCTTTTTAATTCCATTTTACTAAAGTATCTACGTAAACATTTTCATTTTCCTCTAGCATATACTCCAAGGCACTTAATGAAGTATTCAAATACTTTTTGATTGGATATTTTTGATCCTCATTGAGGAGGAGTTCTAGTAGCTCATTGGCTCTATCAAATTCTTCCTCATTGATATGAATTGCATGAATCAAATTTCCAAAATCTTTCCTTTCAGGATTATCAACTTTTACATGATTATCGATATTATCATCATGCAGCAACGCAGCCGTGAGCACTAAGGAATCTTCATTAAAATATTGTTGAAATAATGTACCCTCGTCTTCTTTGAGAGGAATCTCTTTGGACATGACCCAGTTATAATCTAAAATTTCATCTTCCATATTTTGCCTATTTATTTTTGTTGAAAATATATTTACTACTTTTTTCCTAGTAAAAAGAGCTGTTAGCACTTGAAGCGCTAACAGCTCTTTTTTTTCGATTTCAATACTTTTACTTAATCAACTCGCACTACTTAATATTTATTTTCATTTCTTTTAATCCTTTTTCTTGAAAATACTCCAACAATTCCAAAGCATCATCTCCTCCTTTTTTAGCATGATGAAGTAACGTAAAACCGTGGGCTCCTGGTGAATTTAATAGATGCGGATATTCTTCCAAAACACTTTTTACAATGTTCGTTTTCCTAACATCGCCATGACGAAAATATTTAATCGGGCTCCTTTTTCAATCATGTAATTTGCGATATCCTTGTTTCCTACATGACCAGCCGCTTCGAATCCAGTTTCGAAATCGCCATTTCCCCAATCCCATGCACTATAAAGCAAATTCGGATATTCTTCCATCAACTCTTTGGAGCGATCAAATTTACCATGACTTGCACCAACAAATTCTTGAACAATTTCAGGCTTAATCGGATTTGGAGTATCTTGTTGTAATGATCTACCAATTGATTTGGGAGGAAAAATCAAACTTCCAAGACCAAGGGAACTGGCCGTTAAAAATTGTTTACGGTTGAACTTCTTCATGATTTTCGATTTTTTTGATAAAAGAAGATCCGATGACTAATCTTAATGACAGAAGGAAAAACTTGTAGCTGCTTCAAAGTCCCTCGCAAGTTTTTTATAAATTTAACATCTAAAAAAACAGGTAAAATAAAAAGTGTAAAATTCTGATTCTCAGGAAGTTAATCATTTTATATTTTATAAAATCAAAAATCATTTTATCCTTTTCAAAAACAAAAACATGAAATTATTAAAAATACCAATCCTATTTTTTGCCTTAGCTATGATTTTTAGCTGCAATAAAAAAACAGCAGATGCAACAGTTGCTGAAGCTGTTCCAAC
>CAYGRM010000626.1:0-2559 GCA_964352225.1 uncultured Saprospiraceae bacterium
TAGATATTTAATAACAAGCTTAAATAGAAGGGATAGCGAGTTCTCGACTAGATACATTGAAAAATGATATCGTTTCATAGAAATCCCACCCTTCTATAATTTTCTTAGAATCTGAACAGTACCTAGATCCTATAGAGTAGAGATCGAATCAAATGCGAGCAAAGATGATAAAGAGAATTCAAGCTTTAAATAAATGATATGGAAAAGCGTTTAAAACAAAGTTTAGGTATTGATGTTTCAAAGTTGAATTTGTCACTGTCTTTAGGTTTCCTAACAGATACCTTAGCGAAAGAGTTTCTCTCACATGAAGATGTGTCAAATGATCTGTCAGGCTACAAAATGCTTTTGAAATGGTTAAAAAAATCAGTTGATAGTAGTGTTGATTTTTTGATAGTTATGGAAGCTACAGGAGTGTATCATCAAGGTATAGCGCATTATCTGCATGATAAAGGTTATGCTGTTAGTGTGATGCAGTCAGGTCGTGTAAAGCGTTATGCGCAGAGTTTAGATCAGCGTTCAAAGACAGATGCTTTAGATAGTAAAATGCTTAGTATGCTAGGTTTAGAAAGGACTATTCGTCTTTGGCAACCACCCAGTGAAGAGCTACAACAACTAAAAGGTTTGAGCAGAGAGCGTAGCTCTTTGTTAAAGGATAGAACGGTAGAGACCAATCGTCAAGGCGCTATTTCGTCTAGTGTTTATAGCAACTCTAAAGCTTTGAAAAGACATAAGAATAGATTGAAGCTTCTCAATGCTCAGATAGCCATTATCGAAGAAGAGATGCAAGAATTGGTATCTAAAAATGAAGAGCTGGAAAGAAAGATTGATTTTCTAACTAGTATCCCTGGTATCTCTTTCAAATCAGCAGCTAGTGTAGTAGGAGAGACCTTAGGTTTTGAATCTATAGCGAATGCAAAACAACTTACAAGTTATGCAGGTTATGATGTCGTGTTAAGAGAATCTGGTAATTTTAAAGGCAAGACTAGGATTAGTAAAAGAGGGAATAGTCACATCAGAGGGGCATTACATATGCCATCGTTGACTTGTGTGCGTTGTAATCCAACATTGAAGGTTTTTTATAATAGACTTAAGCCAAAAAAAGCAAAGCCGTTAGTGGCTTTAATAGCAGTTCAGAGAAAACTCTTAATTCTAATGTACACCTTATGGAAAAACGAAGAAGTTTACGATGCAAAGTTTGAAACAAAAAAGCAGCAAAAGCATGAAGCCCTTGCTGCGCAGGATAACAAATTGATTGCTCAACTTGTTTCCTAAAATTTTAAAGAAAAAACTTGTTTTTTGACACAGTACCTATGCGTAGTGCGGGATTTCAAGGTACTTTCCTTTCAATTTAGCACTTGGTTTATTTAATGTAATTACTTTCATATCAGCACTTCCGCCCGCATAACGTATAGCCATTGTTAGCGGCTGCTTTTGTTCTTAGAGTTCAAACTTTTCAAACTTTTCGCCATTCTGTTTATAAACTCCATCATTGTTCGTTCCAAGCCAAATTCCACCTTTATCATCTAAGTAAATTGAAATTAACAAAACATCCTCAGTTCCGTTATGTATTTCTATGTTAGATAGAGATTCACCATCGTAGCACCAAATACCGTCATCATAAGTCGTCATCCATAATTTTCCTTGCTTGTCTACTATGCCACTCATAAAATAGAGTATTTTATCTTTTATAATTTTCTCAGGCAATTCCACAGCTTCTATCTTTTCATATCCTTTTGGGAAGTCAGAATTAATTTTGTATTTGCTGTAAATATTACTTAGCCAGTAATAGCCATTCTTATCCTGAATCATTGAACGTACTCCTGGAACTCTGCCATCAGGAAGAGTTGAGAGTTCTTTTTCCCCAAACCATAAAAAAGAATCACCATCATATCGGAAAGCTCCTGCTGTTGCTGTTCCAAACCAAATGTTTCCGTTTTTATCTTTGTTGACACCAAAAACGGCATAGGGGCTATTATTATTTCCTTCAAAAGGAACTCCTTCTGTTTCGATTCCAAAGGCTTTTTTTAAGTCTTTTCTTGGTAATTCTAATTCATACAGAGAATCACCATCCAAGCGGTAAAGGTCATTTGCATTATATCCAAACCAAAGGTCATTCGGTTCAAGTTTCCATTCGTTCTTTGATGACTTAATTGGCTGTAAAGTCGTGAATTCTGTACCATTATATTTACTTATTCCGTTCTGGGTTTCAATGTATAAATTCCCCTCTTTGTCTTCTTGTATACCTCTGATTTGGTCGTACGCTAAACCGTCCTTTGTAGTAAATTGAATTATTTTTTTTCCATCATATTTATAAACACCATTGTTATTACTTCCAAACCAATAATTTCCTTTTGAATCTTGAAAAACCACCCAAATCTGATTGTCAAGTTCTGAAACAATCGTTCCTATTACAGTAGTTTGATTTTGTTCCGATTTAGACTTCACTTGACCATTGCAAGAAATCACGATAATTGATATAAAAACTGTGAGTATTAGATTAATCAAATTTTTTATCATCTCTATTTCCGAGTTTTGTTTTAAGTGTTCGTTAATATACAT
>CAYGRM010000627.1:0-2553 GCA_964352225.1 uncultured Saprospiraceae bacterium
CTACTAAAATACAACAGCTTTTTTTATTGCAATATAGAAAGCTTGTTCGATATTCATTATTCCAATTTAATCTTCAACAAATGATCCAGCTGCTCTTCATCTCCAACTTTAAAAACGTGGGTTCCAAATTCCACAAATCCCATTTTTTTATAAAAACTAATTGCTTCTGGATTTTCTTCCCAAACACCTAACCAAAGCTCTTTTTTCTTTTTTGATTTAGCCACTTTAATTGCTTTTTCAATTAAGATTTTCCCAAAACCTTTTCCTTGAGACTCTTCCGTTAAATAAATTCTTTCCAATTCATAACAATGCTCTTCCATCTTTTCAGTTTGAGCTTTTCCTTCATTTAATTTCAGATAACCGATTAAAGCATCTCTAGTTTCACGGTAGTCAGGTTCAGAAAAAAGTAAATAAAAAGTGGTATTGGAGTTAAGCAGTTCTTTGGTAAGTTTCGACGTGCTAAATGTCCGATTGATGTGTTTTTTAAAATTCTCTTTCGTGTTTTTAGCTTGGTAAGTTGCAGTAAAAGTTTCAATACTTATTTTTCGCAAAGCAGGTAAATCAGATAGTTCGCATTTTTTAAATTTAAAATTAGGCATAATGTTTTTTTTGAAATGCAAATGTCTTACACTATTTGCATTTATTGAAGGTTAAGGTAGAAGATTCACAAGGTGACTCTAAATCGAATGTTGTCAACTTAAGGATTTTGGTATCAGCGACTGGCTTCAAGCCAGCCTCTGATTTCTCCCAGTTTATTATAAAACCAGAGGCTGGCGGAAAGCTAGTCGCTGGTATCGCAACTCTTAAGTTGATGACATTCGACTCTAAATCACCATGTGAAAATAGTTTGCATAATTGAAATATACTTCCATTTAGAGCAAGGTCTTAAACCTTGGTCGCTTCGGAGTAATATCTCCCAATCGTTCTTTTTTATTTTCTTCAAATGCACTATAATTTCCCTCAAAGAAAATCACTTCACCATCATCTTCATAAGATAAAATGTGCGTTGCCAAGCGATCAATAAACCATCTATCGTGCGAGATTAAAAGAACACATCCTGCAAAGTTTTCAATTCCTTCCTCCAATGCTCGAAGCGTATTCACATCAATATCATTCGTAGGCTCATCCAGTAAAATCACATTTCCTCCTTCCTTCAAAGTGATCGCTAAGTGTAATCGATTTCGCTCTCCACCTGAAAGTGTACTTACTTTTTTCTGCTGGTCACCACCTGAAAAATTAAAACGACTAATGTAAGCTCTAGCGTTAATTTCTTTATTTCCAATCGTGATAAATTCACTTCCTTGACTCACTACTTCGTAGATCGTTTTTTCAGGAATCAAATCTTTATGCGTTTGATCGACATAGGCTAATTTTACCGTTTCACCAATGGTAATATTTCCAGCATCAGGTTTTTCCTCCCCCATAATCATGCGGAACAAAGTAGATTTCCCTACACCATTTGGTCCGATAATTCCAACGATGGCATTTTTAGGAATTGACAAGTTTAAGTTTTCAAACAAAACTCGTTTATCGTATGATTTAGTAAGGTTCTCAACATTGATAACTACATCACCCAATCTTGGGCCAGAAGGAATATATAATTCCAGTTTTGATTCTTTCTCTTTTGTCTCGGCATCACTCATCGTTTCGTAAGCACTCAAACGAGCTTTCCCTTTTGCTTGCCGACCTTTTGGAGACATTCGAGACCATTCCAACTCTCGCTTCAAAATTTTCTGACGTTTCGATTCTTGCTTCTCTTCGTTCGCCATTCGATTAGATTTTTGTTCCAACCACGAACTATAATTTCCCTCCCAAGGAATTCCTTCTCCTCGGTCTAATTCCAAAATCCAACCAGCCACATTATCCAAAAAGTATCTATCGTGAGTCACGGCGATTACCGTTCCAGGGAATGATTTTAAAAACTGTTCCAACCAATGTACACTTTCTGCATCCAAGTGGTTGGTAGGCTCATCCAGTAATAAAATATCTGGCTTGCTCAATAATAATCGACACAGCGCTACTCGTCTTCTTTCCCCTCCAGACAATACGTTTACCTTTGCATCATCTGGTGGACAACGCAATGCATCCATCGCCATTTCTAAAGTATGATCGAGTTCCCATGCATTGAAGTGATCCATTTTATCCATAAGTTCGCCCTGCTCTTCTACCAATTTCATCATGGCATCATCATCCATTGGTTCGGCTAATTTATTCGAAACTTCTTCGTAAGCATTCACCACATCGACGATGTGCTGGACACCTTCCTGCACGATTTCTTTGACAGTCTTTTCAGGATCAAGCTCTGGTTCCTGAGCGAGGTAACCGATTTTGTATTCTTTATCAAAAGTTACTTTTCCTTGATAGTTAGTATCAAGTCCAGCAATAATTTTTATCAAACTAGATTTACCTGCACCATTCAAACCCAAAACTCCAATCTTAGCTCCATAGTAAAAGGAGAGCCAAATGTTTTTTAAAACGGTCTTACTTGGTGGATAAATTTTGGTAACGCCTTCCATGGCGAAAATCACTTTCTTATCTGACATTCTTTCGTAT
>CAYGRM010000628.1:0-2552 GCA_964352225.1 uncultured Saprospiraceae bacterium
TGGAAGTTGTTTGGAATATTTTGTTGCAACTTCTATGAAAACTTGTGGTGGGATTTTTTATTGTCTTGGAACTTTGAACAAAATACATTTTTTATTTTAGTTTGGAAAAATACTAATAGGTAAAAAAAGAAAATGCTTCTTGCGGTGGATAGCAAGAAGCATTTTCTTTTAATTGGCGATTCAATTTAGTTTTAAAAACATTACATGCTTGATTTCTTTAAACCTTTTTCAGCGAGCAATCTTTTTGGTGCACGTTCCAACTGATCTTCAAATAGTGCTTTCGCCTCTTCTTTCTTGTTATTTTTCAAGAGCCATTCTCCATAAAATTCATGAGAAGGTTTGACAATATTCGGAGGACCATAACTGAAAGATGTTTCGCTTTCTAAAGCTATTGCTTCTTTTAACCATTTTTCAGCGGTTGCATTATCTTCATTAAGCATTGCTAAAACTGCATTCAATTCCATCTCCATTACTTTGGCAGTATTTACCCCATTTTTGGTTGGAGGTTGTTTGTATCTTGATACTCCGCTACAAGTTTTTGATTCACCGACAACCATGCCAGCTTCTCCATCGATTCGAAGTTTACTGATTTCTTTGATCGCATTGGTTACTGCTGTTTTATCTTTTTGATGATAAGCCAACATACCTTGGGTGAAATGTTGGACTGCTTTGGTTGGTAAATCTAATTCTTCCAAATCAACGGTTTTCAAGGCAATTGAATCATCCCAATCGCCAGATTCAGTCAAATAAGCTCCTTGCATCATGATAAAATGTGAACGCGCTTTGGAAGAAGGTTTCTCATCGCAATATTTTTTCATATCATAAACCATCTCTTTCGCCTCTTCAAAATTTCCTTTTTGTAAATAACCATACATCAACCATTTGAAGGCATGATATCCTCTTGCATCATTGTCCAAATTTTTATTTTCCATACGAGTCACACTTGCGTCATAACTGGCAATATTGGAACTAATCACTTCATCCCACATTCCCATGGCAACATAAATATGAGAAGGCATATGCAAAGCATGTTCAGCATCTGGAGCAACTTTAGAATAACTATTAGCTGCTGACAAAGCTAAGGTTGCATGTTCGGGATCATCGTAAGAATGAATTAAATAGTGTAATGCTCCTGGGTGATTTGGGTTTTCATCGATAATACTTTGAGCAATACGGGCTCCCATTTCATAAGTCTCTGTGTCTCGTCCACCTTTGACTGAACCCAAAAGAGATAAGGCATAAAATGCAGCAACTTCATGATTACCTTCGTATTTTTTATAAAGTTTTTCCATCTGATCTTTATAGGCAATATCTTGTTCTTTTTTCTCACCTTCGGTATATAATATTTCTACCGCAGAAAGCATATCTTTTTCAAATTCAGTTGGAGCTTTTTGTAATCGTTCTTCAGGTGTATCGCCTAGTTTTTTCAAAGCAGCGATTCCTTCTTCGGAATATCTTTCTCTCCACAAAGGATGATTATAAGACATTGCTTCGCCCCAAGCTGCCATGGCAAAGTTTGAATCGAGTTCGATCGCTTTGGCGAATTTTTCGCCAGCATCATCAAATTCAAAACTATGCAAGAGTAATAGACCTTCATGGAAGTAAGGTTTAGCTTCCTCAGAACCAGTTACATTGATTTCGACTTTTCCTAAATTTGCCTCAGGTGCTTTTTCGACCGTATCAGTTTTTTCATTTTTACATTGGAAAAAAAATAAAGGAAGTGCTAGGAGCAAGATTAATTTTTTCATGATTAGTTTTTTTGTAAAAATAATAAGAAAAAGAAGAATTTTATGAAAGTGGCTAAATGATTAAGTTGGAATAAATACCTTTAAAATAAAAATCACGTAATGAAAAAGTGGATAAAAATATCTGAGAGAATTGCCTATTCAGGTTGGCGGAAAGTTATTGTTAGGAAATTTTTAATGCCTAATGGGAAGGAAGCAGAATTTGATGTGATCGGTAATAGAGATTTTGTTACGATTGCAGCTTTTACTAAAAATCGAGAAGCAATTTTGGTAAATCAATTTCGAGTGGGAGCAGAAAGAGAAATTATTAGTTTTCCAGAAGGTGCAATTGATCATGGAGAAAAGTTAGAAGACTGTGCGGCTCGTGAGTTATTAGAAGAAACTGGTTATCGAGCTGAAAAAATCGTTTTTCTAAAAACATTTCACCAATCTTATTTTACTCAAAAACAGCATATTCTTTTGGCTAAGAATTGCGAAAAAGTAGCAAAACAAAATTTAGATGAGCATGAATTTATTGAAGTACTTAAAATGCCTTTGGAGGAGTTTAGAGTTTTTATAAAAAATAAAAATGATGAGCGAATGAATGGGAATGTGGGGGCGGCATATTTAGCTTTGGATGAATTAGGTTGGTTGTGAATAGTTAAAAAATAAGAGTAGATCTAAATTTTTAATACAGGCAGAAGGTAAAATGATATTTTTTTTGATGAACACGTATTTTTTCATATTTTAATGTCGATTTATGTTTTTTTATTTAAATTATACAAATGAATAAAATATAATACTAAAAAAGTTATTTCATTTGTGTTA
>CAYGRM010000629.1:0-2545 GCA_964352225.1 uncultured Saprospiraceae bacterium
ACTTCTATTCTTTTTTTCTTTATATTCTTCTTCTACTTTTCAGCTTTCTTATCCTTCTTCTCTTTTTAATCTATCTTCTCTTTTTTCTTCATCTTTAATTTGGACATTAGTTTTTTCTTTTTCTTCTTAGATTTTTTCATTCTGATCATCATGATCCCAACTTCATCGTTTTCCTCTTCCAATGCTTCATTAATGGCATTTGCTAGTTCATCCTCTTTTTCTAAGTCCTCAAGAAATTCCGTTGGTGGTTGAAATTGATCTACATAACTTTTAAAAGTAGTTTTTGGAGCAGGAGTAGAACCTTCCAATGGTTTTACGGAATCCTCCTCTTTTGTTTCCTCTTTTGAATCTAAATATCCTAATTGTTCATCAATTAATTCTTCTTCAGGCTGGTTAGCTTTATGTAATAAAGCATCCATTTCTTTTTCTGTTTTGTTAGTAATTTCAAAAAGAACCTCTTTCCCGAATCTTGGAGTTTCTTTGATTGGGGTCAAATCCTTAAAATCATTTTCTTCCTCAGTTGGAGGAGATTCAAGTTCATCTTCCAAATTAGATGGTTTTTCAGAGGGAGGAGCAATATTTTTTTGTTGTTGTTTTTTTTCTTTTTTTGTGGCTTTGGTTTTTCCTTTTTTTAATAGTTGCTCAATAACTGATTTACTATTTTTAGGTTTCTCCATATAGGAGATCAGCTCAGACTCATCTGAAATATTATCAGCAGCTTCCTCTTCAGCAAGATCTTGAGGTGGCGAAGAGATGGAAGTTTCCGAATCATCGGATTCGGTTAATTCCATATGGTCTATAACTTCTTCGTTTGCTTCATCATTTGATGGCTCATTAATAGATTCTTGTGGAATAATTGACTCAGTTAGATAGGTTTGAGCAGAAGCTTCAATATTAGGTAATTCAAAAGATTCTTCTTGGGCTGAAATTTCCTCTTGGTGATCTAACATAAAAGAAGCTTGAGGTACTTCATTTTGTTCTATTTGGGTTGTGGAGAGATCTTTTAATTCTAGATAATCTTCTTGCAGGACAAAGCTTTCTGAACTTTCTTTATTTTTCTCTTGATTAATTAGATGGTGTAGATAACTACGATCTACATGGTAAGTGGCTGCAAGTGCTAAATCTTTTTGGTACTCTTCAGAGTTTTCAAGTTGGCTCTTAGTCACCAACAAAAACCTTAAGTTCTGGCAGTATGGATATTGCACCACCAAGCTTTTTAATTCTTGATAAGACACTTGATATAAATGTCCTGGAT
This sequence comes from uncultured Saprospiraceae bacterium, assembly GCA_964352225.1. Taxonomy (GTDB): domain Bacteria; phylum Bacteroidota; class Bacteroidia; order Chitinophagales; family Saprospiraceae; genus CAJQQY01. The sequence continues at coordinate 1,256 of CAYGRM010000629.1, forward strand.
TTTTTAAATAATATGAAAAATTCTCCGCTGTCATTGAATATTTTTTTCTAATAATCTGCTAATCGATTGCCCTTCAATGTATGGTTGTTTAAACTCAAAGATAAATAAAAAGTTACTAAGAAACTAAGAGTTTTGGAGAGTCTGAAAGGAAGTCTACCAATCATTAAACGCTTTATTAAAAATTTTCTCAATCATCTCTTCTTGAATCGCATCAATCAACTGGTCTTGCACATCAATCAAATTAGTACTACTGCCAAAATCAGAAAATGCTCGAAAGTTTTCTTTCCAACCTTTCTTTTCATCTTGAGTATAAATATACTCGATCGAGAGGGTAATCGTCAACCGGTTAAATGCAGTCGTCTCACCAGCCTGTGGCGCTTCGGAACTAATATAATAATCAGTTACGACTCCTTTGAATTCAATGTCAGGCTCTGTTTCCGATTGTTTTAGATTTGATTCTGCTCGGATTTTATCTTTGAGCGCCTCAGAGAAAGTTTGTCCTAAGGTTGGAATAGCACTACTTGCTCTCACGTCGAACCTTTCCACAAAATAAGTATCTACTTCTGCAGGAATACTAGTTCCTTTGAAAGAGTAGAAAAAGCAACTCGAAAATGTTATCGAGATTCCGATGACCGATAAAATTAAATATTTAAGTTTCATATTATTATTTAATTCCTCACCACAGATTACACAGATTTTCACAGATCCTTTTTGAGAAAATTAATTTGTGAAAATTTGAGTAATCTGTGGTGAAAAAAATCTAACAAAAAGATTTGATTATAAAAACGAAAAAAAAGATCTTCTCGTTGTTAAAAATTCAGTTAAAATACGGCAAAAAAAAACTGATAGCATGTTAAATACTATCAGTTTTTTTCTTAAAAAGTTAAAATGTTCAACTAAGCATGTAAAGTAGCTTGTCTAGCCAAAAGAACTTCCTCTGATTCTTCTCGATCAGGATCTGGAACACAACAATCTACCGGACAAACTGCTGCACATTGTGGCTCTTCATGAAATCCCATACATTCTGTACATTTATCTGGAGTAATGAAATAATAGTCTTCTTCCACAGGAGCATTTGCTGAAGCAGCGTCTACTTCTTTCCCATTTTCAAGCTTATATTTTCCAGTTAAGGTGGTTCCCTCTGACATGGACCATTCTACTCCTCCTTCATAAATTGCATTATTAGGACACTCCGGTTCGCAAGCACCACAATTAATACATTCGTCAGTAATTATAATTGCCATTATTTATTTTATTATTGTAAAAAATATGGATTGATATATAAATAAG
>CAYGRM010000630.1:0-2524 GCA_964352225.1 uncultured Saprospiraceae bacterium
TGATCGTTGGATTTTTGATTTTTTTCGATTCGAGGGTTTCTTTGATATCGCCGTAGTTTAAGTTGAGTTTGGGAAACTTAGATAACTTAAAGTACACTTTGGAGATGCAATATTTACCTTTGAGTTTTTTCTTAAAAACACTTTCTCGATAGCCGAAGTTGCAATCTTTCTTTCTAAAAATATGTACTTGCCCCGTCGCTAATTCAACTGCTTCGAGTTTGTGAAAAACATCTTTTAATTCCACCCCATAGGCTCCAATATTTTGAATGGGCGAGGCTCCTACTCTACCTGGAATCAACGATAAATTTTCTATTCCTCCAAATCCTTTTTGGATTGTCCACAAAACAAACTGATGCCAATTCTCTCCTCCTCCAGCCGATACATAAACACTTCTGGGAAAATCTCTTTCCACTTTTTTCCCTAAAATAGAATTATGAATCACGAGCCCTTTTACATTTTTTGTCAACAATAAATTGCTTCCTCCTCCCAGAATAAAAATCGGTTTTTTATTTTCTACTAAAACATTTTGTAACTCATCCACCGACTGAATATCAACAAAAGATTCAGCCTTGACATTGATGCCAAAAGTATTGAAAGGTTGAAGTGATTTGTCTTTTTCAAAATTCATGGCGGCGAAGTTACGAAAAAGATCATAATCGTCAGTCTGACCTCTGACAAGGAGCACAGCGACTGATCTGACCTCTTCTGACAGCGAAGCGGTCTAAAATTCTAAATACTTCCAAAAAATTGATACTTTTAATTTTTAAAATTAAACTTGCTCAATCAATGAAAAAAATCCTCTTTTTGACCTTCATTTTTTCTACTATTTTAATGTCATGTGAAAAATCTGTTTTGGATAAACCATTTAATCCAATTCTTTACAAAGCGGAATTTGCACAATTTTTTAGCGATAAAAATATCACTAATCAAGATGCCTTTTTAATTAACTACGCCATCATTCGCCAGCGTGATTATTTAGGATATGAGATAGAAGGGAAAACCTATCGAGAAATTTTGCAACAAGCAAAGGGATTTTACCAAACTGGACTTCCGGTAAAAGAAACTTATGATGAAGTAGAAGCCCAAGAGGCGCTTGAAGTCAAAATTAGCGACATCAAATCAACCTTTCTTGAAAAATCTCAAACCTCTACAGCGAAGATCAAAAACTTAAAATTCAAGGTTACTTATACAAATGTTTCCGATCAAGATGTGGCTTTAAACATAGCTACATTCATTATTAATGGGCCATTTAAACAACACTTGATGACGGCGGGATATGAAACCAATTGTAAAATCGTGGCAGGCGAAACCATGGTGGTTAATTATGTCGTCAATTCTAAAAAGATTAGAGATAATTTATTTTATGGTAAAACGAATACGATCACAAGATTGATGATTGATGATATTATTGATAACATGGAAATCAAACTTGGTGGATTGAAGCTTGATAAAAACACTAAATATTATGATGAATGTTTTATCGAAGATTTAGTGGTTGAACCATTTCAATTAAGTAATTATAAAGAAATGTATCCTGATAAAAACTTCAATGCAAAAATGGTTAATGGTGTTCAGACCGTTCATCGTGGCCCAAGATTATTTAAAAAGGAAGATACTGACGAACCAATCAATTATAAATAAATTTATGAGCGATAAGTAATGAGTCATTCTCATCAAAATTTATCACTCATAACTGAAGTCTCTTTAAAAATATTCAAATATGAAAAATTCAATTTACGCAATTATAGCTATCATTTTATTAGGTCTATTAGTTCATCAATTTACCCCTTGGTGGAGTATCGTTATCGTCTCCGCAGTAGTTGGAGGTATATTTAATGAACACGCTGGTAAAAGTTTTTTGTATGGATTCATCGGAGTATTTTTATTATGGGGTATCGCCGCTTACCAGATTGATCTAGGCAATGAAAGTATTTTATCCACTCGTATGGCAGAGATATTTGGTGGAAATATGATCCTCTTGACAGCTTTGTTAGGAGGCTTACTTGGAGGAATGGGGGCATTAACTGGAACTCTTGGCCAGCGAATATTTAAGTAATTTTTGTTATTTTTGAAATGACATTGAAATTGTAAGGTCTCCGATAAGAAAAAAATGAAAAAATGACAGAGCAAGAAATTTACGAAAAAGCTAAAAGACGAGTAAAAGCAAAAAAAATATTTTTCATTCATTTTGGAGTTTTTGCTGCAACCGGAGCTTTTCTATTTATCATTAATTATTTAACCTTTGCAGACTCTGGAATGTGGTGGGCAATAATTCCTACAGCCGCTTGGGGAATTGGAATTGTAACACATTATATCTCTGTCTTTGGTATTGGTATCATTTCCCAATTTATTGCCTCATTTGGTTTTGAAACTCCAACCGATGATAATTGGGAGGAAAAGGAACTAGAAAAAGAAATGGAAAAATTACGTAGTCAGAAAATCAGGGAGTCAAAGAAAAATAATATTACTTATTCAGATGATGAATTAGAATTGAAAAAAATGGAAAAATTACGTAACGATTTAG